>DSBT01000229.1 GCA_011045915.1 Mesotoga infera | reverse complement strand
GGTCATGAGATGTGTTTACTTTCAGTCATTCAATCTCTTAGGCTTTGTGAAGATCTTGAAGTTCATGTGATTTCTTCAGATCACCTTCTCAAGAGTGGGGAGGTTTCTATTTACGAACCTGGTTTGAAGGAGCTTGTAGGAAAGAACCTCAGAGAAGGCAGGCTCTTTTTCACAACGAATATTGATAAAGCAATAAGAGAGAACGAAGTCGTGTTCATAGGAGTAGGGACTCCCTCGAAGGAAGATGGAGAAGCCGATCTCTCAAATGTCGAAACGGTTGTCGAATCTGTTGCCAGGAATTTGAATGGATACAAGGTGATAATCACCAAGAGCACTGTGCCAGTAGGAACAAACAGATGGATCAAGCAACAGATTGGCGAGAAATCTGGAAAAGATACGTTTGATGTGGTCTCAAATCCTGAGTTTCTGAGAGAGGGAAGAGCAGTTCACGACGTATTTCATCCGGATAGGGTCGTTATCGGTTATGAATCAGAGAAAGCCAAAACGATTATTCATGACATTTACAAACAGCTCTGTCTTATAGAGACGCCGTTTCTGTTTTGCAACTTTGAGACTGCTGAACTGATTAAATACGCTAGCAATGCGTTTCTCGCAACGAAAATCACATTCATAAACCAGATAGCCAACCTCTGTGAAGCTGTAGGAGCAGATGTGCACAAGGTAGCAAAGGGAATGGGTATGGACGGAAGAATTAGTCCAAAGTTCCTTCATCCGGGTCCCGGATATGGGGGAAGTTGCTTTCCTAAAGACACAAAAGCCCTTGTCGACATCGGAAACAAATGTAATGTTGATATGCCGCTCGTAAAAGAAGTTATCTCCTCCAACGAGAAGCAGAAAACAAGAATGGTCAACAAGCTTGAGAGGTTATTGGAAGGAGATCTTGGAGGAAAAAGAATAGGGGTGCTTGGTCTTGCTTTCAAAGCTGAGACCGATGATATGAGAGAATCACCTTCTATTGTAGTAATCAACGAACTGCTTAAGAGAAGAGCCAATGTAATAGCTCATGATCCTCAGGCAATGGGGAACGCAAAGGCAATATTCGGACAGAGCATAGAATATGTAGACAGCGAGTACAAGGCTATCAATAACAGCGATGCAATAATAATACTAACAGAGTGGAATCAATACAGAGGGCTAGATCTAGAGTTGGTAAGGAAACTAATGAAAGGCAATGTAATTCTCGATACAAGAAATCTTCTTGAGTCCGAAAAAATGCTTTCATTGGGATTTGTTTTGTAGGGTGTAGGAAGAAAGAAGTCCTTATCGATTTGACAGTCTAGTCATTTGGGAAATCCTGTGACATCAGCTATGTCATTCGTTACATCATAAAGTAAGTATTTCAGCCTAATAGAAAGCTTGGGTGTTACATAATTGATAAATTGCCTCCTTACTTGCAGATTGGCTGCATTTGCCTCAATCTGAAACAATCGTTTCAATTATGAATCGCCGTCTTCGTGTAATTCCGTCGATTTCTAAAAGACATCCCTCTCAGTCGCAAATAACTAACATACATTCTTGGGAAATACACCAACAGCGATTTCAACATCCTGTCCTTTTTGGTCAATGGTTCGAATTCTTTTATTTGCTTCAGTATTTCAGGATGATTTATCAATTCAATAATATCCTTCGTTCGAAACCCTCCAAGAGCAAGGTTCCCGATTGCTCCAAAATATGTTCTTGGAACAATATCACTGTCCATTATTTCAATAATTTCGTTTGATGCTCCTCCGACATCCAAAAATTTCCTAAGCCTTTTCATCGACCCAATCGAATGAAAGTGCCTGTAGTCACTTGCCTTTGAAGCTGAATCACCTCTAACAATGTATTGAACAAGGGATTTCTCTAGAAAGACAACTCTACGTGCACAGAACAATGCCTTCATCGTGAATTCGACATCTTCTCCGTTTGTAGCTCCCGTTTGGTACTTTAACGTGTGTTCTTCCAAAAAAGACTTCTTGTATAAGACGCTTCCTGTCCATAACCATGTTTTGTTTTTCATCATAAGAAGAAGGACTGTCTTCCCATCTGTAGGTTTAGATAAATACTCGTATCTGTCCTCGAATCTACGGACTATTCTGCCACTCCAGTCAACGACGTCAAACCCAAAAGCCAAAACATCAGCCTGTGTCTCACATGCCTTCCTATATACACTACTTAGGCAATCCTCTGACATTAGATCATCTGAGTCGAAGAATATCATATACTCTCCTCTAGCGGAAATCAGACCCGTGTTTCTTGCCGAACTAACACCGGAGTTCTCTATTCTTATGATCCTTGAAAAAGTGGCTGAGTTTTGAGACAAACCCAGGACTGAACTGGCAACATCTTCTGTGCTATCTGTTGATCCGTCGTTGACGACTATCAATTCGAAGTTGACGCCTTGCTGTGCTATGATAGTCTTAAGCGTCCTTTCAATATATCTCTCAGCATTGTATGCGGGTACCACCACTGTAACTGCCAAACCTTCTTGAGCAGTTGCTGAAGTTGACAATCTGTTGTTCATCTCCGAATTCTCCTCCCATAATCGCCGATGAGGAATTAGATGTCCATACGTACTACAGAACAATTCCTAATAGACAAAGATTCGGTCTGAGTCTACCGGTAAGACTTATATGTCTCACTTATGATTTCTTCGTAAATGTCTCGCTCTCTTCTAGCTATTTCCTGCCAATCATTTGAGGACAAACAATAACTCGCAGTTTCTAACTCGAGCTCATCCGAAATAATCCATGAGATTCTTTGAGCTAGCTCCTCTGAGAGATTTTCACTGTCACTTGAAGGAAGTCGCTCGTCTCCAATGGCTTCCGGGATTCCGCCCACATTGGTTCCCACTACTCTAGCTCCACACGCTCTTGCTTCCAGAATAACCGTTCCAAAACCTTCCCGCCTGCTAGGCACAACAAGGACATCGATTGAATTCATAGCCGTTGGCATGAGACCATATTCTAATCTTCCGGCGAAGTGCGAAATGTCCCTGGGCATTTTCTCTCCTAGCGTTTTCAATAAAGGACCGTCTCCTACAATGAAGAAAAATACGTCCAATCTTAGCTTCATTAGCTCCCGCGCGATTGCTGGAAGTCTATCTGCTCCTTTCACTTCAATTAGATTGCCAACAAAACCCACGATCTTCTTATCGAGCGGCAGGCTTAACTTCTTTCTTGCCTCTTCTTTATCCATAGGTCTGAATACGTTGGTATCTACCCCATTTGGAATGACAATCCCATTGGACTTGTCGTAACCAAGCTTTTCACATGCATCTTTCATCAAAGCCTTGCTCACAAAGACTGCCTTTGCTGCCTTTTCAAGAACTTCTTTTACGAAAGCCTTGTTTTGGTTTGATATGGAGTGAATCTCGCCACCATGAGCGGTAACTATATATGGAATGTTGTGCTTCTCAGAAAGCAGCATGGCGGCAAAGCCCTCCGGGAAAACTCTGTGAGCGTGAAGCAGACTGTGTTCTTCGATATTTTTGTTCTTCTCGATAGCAGTTGCCATACCCTGAGCGTATTTCAGCCAAGAACCAGGCTCCTGTCTAATTATCCCAATGCGATCTCTTAAGCCAAGAGAGACATTCAATACGGGATAATGCTTCTGATTCACCTGCACCGACTCTATCGCTTGAGACGGAGAGTAACCCTTAAGCTTCTTCAAAACCCTAATCGGCAGGCTGTCGAATGT
>DSBT01000228.1 GCA_011045915.1 Mesotoga infera | reverse complement strand
TACTGAAACGAAGACCCTAAAAGACGCAATGAACTGCATTATGAATACGAAGAGAGTCGTCGGTGAGAGAAGAGGAAGCGTTATACTCTTGAACTTGTTCCAGGGAGTTGCTCCATCTATCTCAGCCGCTTCGTAATATGTTTTGGGAATTGTCTGCAAACCCGCAAGGAAAAGCACCATATTGTACCCGATTCGTTTCCACACTCCTACGATAATTAGCGCTAAAAGCGAATACTTCGGATCACTGAGCCACTTAATGTTATTAATGCCAACTAGTGAGAGGAAATAATTGACCAATCCAAAATTAGGCTCATACAACCAGCCCCAAATTACGGCAGCGGCAGCCATTGAGGTTATGACCGGGATATAAAAAAGGGTTCTGAAAAGCCCTCTACCCTTTATCCATTCAATATTGAGAAGAGCTGCAAGAAGAAGCCCGATAACGACAGAGGGGACTACGGTGCCCAAAATATAGATGCCTGTGACACTCATGGAATTCCAGAAATCCGCCGAGCTAAAGAGCCTTTCGTAGTTCTGAAATCCGACGTACCTCATCGGCCTTATCATGTTCCAGCTAAAGAAAGACACATAGAAGGCCCACACGAGTGGCAAATAGATGAAGATCACCTGCACAGTCAAAGCCGGTAAGACAGTCGCCCAGCCGGTGAAAGCTTCCCTGGTTCGGCGCCGCAAACGTATCACCCCACTATTCAAATATGAAAGAAACTATATCACTAGAATTATGACTCACAAATGTAGACGAAAGATCATCTCAAACAAAAAAAGCCGCCGCCTCATAACCGGCACGACTTTCTCATCATCTCTGTCACGCTTAGTATAGTCTAGCATAATCGTAAAAGCAAAATCAACTTAACGATACTCATCAATCGAAATCCTATAAACCTCTCTCCAAAACGCATCAATTAGTTCAATCAATCCGATGGTGTAACTCTATTCTTGCCGTTCTTCTTTGACTCGTAAAGAGCTTTGTCTACCCGGCGGAGCAAGCCATCGTAATCACTCTCATCCTTATGGAGAGTAGAAACTCCGATGCTCATCCTGAGGCTTCCATAATCTTTCTGCTCCTTCGAGCAGAGCCCGGCTCTCAGCTTTTCAGCAACTTTGATGGCTCCCTCGAGATCTGTATTCGTAACGATAACCAAGAACTCGTCCCCGCCCCATCTCCCCAAATAATCGTTACTCCTAATGCTTGACTGAACGAAAGAACAGGCATCTTTGAGAGCTTCGTCACCGGCAAGATGCCCGTAATTATCGTTTATTGTCTTGAGATTGTCAAGATCTAACATCAGTAGCGAAAGCGGGCTCCCATAACGCCTCGATCTCTCCGTTTCGGCTCTCAATAACTCGCTAAGTGAGTATCTGTTCATCACGCCGGTCAGCATGTCCGTCGTTGCCAGCTTCCTGTACTTCTCCTGGCTCTCACGAAGAGCCTCTTCAATCTGTTTTGTTGGAGAAATATCAATGTGCGTTCCAAGAATACGCTTGGCCCTTCCGTTCTTGTCCCTCTCTGCAGCTTCTCCCCTATCATGAACCCAGATCCACTCACCGCTCTTTGAAAGCATCCTGTACTCTATTTCAAAGTAATCTTTCTCACCGTTGTAACATCTCTCCATCTCTTCAAGAGAAGGAAGAAGATCTTCCGGATGCACAAACTTTTTCCAGTTCTGGAATGTTATGAGCAAATCACCGCCAGTATAGCCCATGATCTGATAATATCTTTCGTTAATTGAAAACTCTCCCTTGTCTATATTGAAGTCCCAGAGACCGACGTTCCCGCCTTTCACAGCAAGCGCAAGTCTCTCCTCACTCCGGCGCAACGCATCTTCGACTCTCTTCCTTTCCGTTATCTCGGTCAGCAAAACGACATGACCTCTTGTCTTTCCTCTTCTGCTGAGAATTGTAGTCTTTCTGGAATCGATTATCTTCTCTCCCACCTCCAGCTCGGACTTCGACAGATCGGAACCAAAGAAATTCACAATAGTCTCGATATCTTTGAAAGCGTCACTGAAATTAAGTCCAATCAAGTTTTCACTCTCAACTCCGAACATCGTGCAAGCCATGGGGTTTATGTCGACCACCGTTCCTCGATCGTCAGTAATGATAACCCCGTCAGGCAGTCTTTCGAAAACTGTCTCCTTACCAACCGGTCGTATGTCAAATAATCTGTACCTCATAACACCTATTGCCATAAATACTGCAGCAAGAGTGAAAGCAAACGGAGTCATGTCGAGATAGCCGAAATCAATAAATCCAAAGAGATAATTCAGGTTTACGAGGACGGGGAAGAAAGTCCCAAGAAGAATCATCTTCAGCTGACCCTTGTAAGGCCCTTTCGAATGAATATATTGATGAGCAACTGAGAATATGCTCGAAATAAGCAGCACGTACGTGTAAAACATTCCCACCCAGAAAATCGGCCCATGAACGAGTCTCTGTAGAGGGAAAGATGAACTGAGATCCAATTCGCTCACTGAGTAATAAAGCCAGTGAATTTCATTTGTCCACATGGATAGAAGTACTGCAATAGGAATGACGAAAAGCAAAGAGATTCTTTTCCAGCTAAACCACTTTCTTTTGTCGAGGATTGCCATCGAGAAAAGAAAAAAGAAAACCGGCGTGCTCACTATTCCGGGATAAGAGATCTTGTTGAGCAGTCGCATTGTACCCAAATCATGGCCGAGCAATTCAACCGCATAAAAAAACGCCCACCAGGCTATTGAAAACAACAGAAGGCTGAGCATCCTGGCCTCAAGCAGCTCTCTCCGCCTCAAAAACCGTATGGCCATCACCAAACACACAATCGCTGGAAGAAACGTCAGCAAAGCATAGATATTCACTTCAAACACTCCATTGTGATCTCATATTGCAATTATATACTTTGCCCCTATTCATAAGCCACAGATGAACGAGAATGGGACACCGTTATTTACTAGCCAGTCACCTTCGGTGGCCAGTCAGAAGGCGAAAATCATCGCCGCCAGTCACTGCAAGCAGTGGCGAGAAAAACTAGATGAACAGCAAACCCACTTGGCGAGACCAATTCCAACTTAGTCG
>DSBT01000227.1 GCA_011045915.1 Mesotoga infera | reverse complement strand
TGGGCAGAGTGTTCTTTCTGACTCTTCGGGGAAAGAGTTAAGATGCACGTGTTTCTACGATAAGATCACCCGAGAAAGCGAATTATAGAGAGTTTGCCGCGCTAACGCGAGACGAGAAATGGAGAAGCCAGTCTGCTGGCGCAGGCAAGCCAGAAGGCGAGAATCATCGCCGCCAGTGAAGGCTTCGCCTTCGCCAGTACCACTTCGTGCGGCCAGTCTCGCCCTTGGCGAGGACAGTCACTGCAAGCAGTGGCGAGAAAAACTGGAGGAGTCCATCATCCCTAATCATGAACCCATCCTTTGAAAAGATCGGCTCTAAGAAAGCTCTCCGATGCACACTTCTTGGCAATCTCAAGGTTCTGCAAAGAAGTCTCGCGTTTCGATTCTCATTTGCGGTAGCTAATCGAAGAGCCGCTTCCTGAATAATCGCGAACGTTGAAGATCACTACTGAAGTACTGACACTTTCCTCGATTTTGTTGTTAGAGGCACTTACTCCGGAAAGTGAAATATCCATTATAACCCTGTCGTCCTGCAGAGTTCTGAGCTCGAAGGCAAGATCAGTTACTAACACGTCAGAAACATCGCTCAGGTTTTGTTCTCCCGACCTGACTTCAGATGTTCCTCTATACCTCTTTACAGCCCCTTCCTCAAGAGTTATAGTGATCCAGCCTTCACCTTCAAGAGAGCTGGAGAACTCAATCAAAGTAGCCCATCGCAACTCTTCAGATATTCTTTCCGCAGCGGTCCTGAGATTCCTTCTTAGCAACGACAAGGACTGAGATGTCATATATACTCTCCATCCCGCAGAGAAGACGGACAAAGCAGTTGCCGCTATGATGCTTGATGTAAGAATTACAACAAGCAACTCTGCAAGTGTTAGTCCTCTTCTTCTGTTCATCGAGGTCTCTACCTCTCTCTCAGGAAGATATCGATTTTCTTGTTCTCAGCGAACTCCTTCGATACGAGTTCACCGGAAAGCACAATATTCTGAGCATCTAGATTAAGCACTACCGAATACGAACCGCTCCTTTCAGGAACGAAGTACTCCTCTTCAAGAGCTTTCTGAACCCTCGATAATTCGGTGGTCAGGTGTCTATTCCTGTTTGCCTGTTGCATGCTCTTGGTCAATGCTGGCAAGACGGCCGCAATAATCACCATAACTATTACCAGACTCATCACGATCTCGACTAGTGAGAAGCCTTGTTTCCTTGCCGGGCGATTTCCAATCACTTCGCTCACTCCCTATCTACTCCAGAATTCCGTATCTTCTTGTCCCTCTTCGTCACCAAAACCAATCGTTCCCGGAGGGAAAAGTTCTTCTGTTTCGCTCTCGAAAACCACTCTCGAATTTCCACCAGCCACAAATCTGTCTGCCACAATAGCTCCCCTGACCGTGGCACTTCCGACCATATTTACTGTGGAGTTTGGAGCATAGACAGCTATAACATTGGCAAGAAAATTACCGTGTAGGTTTACATTTGGACCGCCGCTGATTACCAGTCCATCGATCTCGCCAGAACCGCCTAAGCTTGCGTTTGCTTGAAGGATGTTGAGAATACCTGTGTATCGGATATTGCCGGTTAGGTCAAGATTGTTTGTGCCTGCATAGTCAACCCTTACGGCATTCCTGTCACCACCGTCATTGAGTGTGCTGCTTCCACCCATATTAAATCCCATACTGGCAAATACTTCGAGGTTTCCTTCTTCGGCAATGTTGATATGCCCTTGTTGTATGTTTAGGGAGCCACAGTTTATCACTCCATTACTGATTCCATTCATGACTGCATTTCCTGTCAAAGACATGGTATTTGCGATCTGGAATTCTTGTCTGGAACCATTCATAAAGTCAACTACTCCACTCGAGAACGAAGCAGATGAAGCCTTAACGAGAACCTCAGAGGATATTCTGAGCGTCCCGTTTCCTGAAGTGGAGAATGCCTGACTAGAGTCTACATAGAGCTTATCCAAAGTCATCTGACCGCTGTTGCCGAGTTCGGTCAATCCTTTTGCATGCAATTCTGTTAGCTAAATATTGTTGTTCCCTGAAGATGTGAAGCTGCCATTCACGTAGAGATTGAACCTGGCCGAGTTCAGAGAAGCTATTCCATTTCCGCTTATAGATACGTTCCCGTCGACAAACATATTCAAGGTGCCAGGACCGATCACGGTTATCTTTCCGCTGCCCGATACCTTGAGCGAGCTTGCCCTTATCGAGAGGTCTCTTCCACTCAAGTCGAAAATCAGTTCTCCACTACCCAACACATTTATATTTCCGTACTCGGCACTATCAGAAGCAGTTCTCTCGTTATTACCACTAACTGAGAGATCTCCCAAATCAGGAAGTCCTTCAGGAAAGTTCGGAAAGGATGGAAAAGATATGGAAGGAGGAGCATCGGGAAAATCAGGCAATACATACTCCCTGTATTGATCAAGATTCTGTATTGGATGCGAATTGAGCCAGGTGTTATTCCATATGCCATTTCTAGTGACAACGGCATCGGGGTATTGAACGGCCATCCAGTGCGCATCTGGATCTGGCGAAGGATTGACGTGAACATCACCATCTACTCCGACGTAAATAGTGTCCGTGACCATCACACCTCCCCCATACAGATCGACCGTTCCCGGTGTAACGGAATTCGTCCCTGCTCTTCCCTCTATTCTTGCACTGCCTCCCAATCCGATATAGCTGTCAGAGAAGACAGCCATATCGAAAATTGGGAACTCATAAGTCCCGCCGGAAAAAGCAAGATTCAGAACAATACTTTCTAGGGTGAAATTCCTATTTCCGTAAGAGACTATCTTTACTTCGGAATCATCGTCATTCGATAGTATCGCAAAGGCTATTTCGCTCTGCGTGCTTTGTATCGTCCCAATAACCGCTTCTCGTACAACTTGTGTTTCTTCTTCCCAGTATTCTCCTACATCGAAGGGTTGTAAGAAGTCGAAGACGGCGGCTTCTGACTCCGAGATTCTTCCGCC
>DSBT01000226.1 GCA_011045915.1 Mesotoga infera | reverse complement strand
CAGAAGGTTTTTGATGAAGTGAGGAACGGGCAGTAATCCGCTGAAGAACCTTGACTCTTCAAGCTGCTGACGAAAGTGAATAATGGAGTCCCCGAAAGAGGCCTCTTTTCAGAAGCATTGCTTCTATTCTTCTTCTTTACACTCATCGTTACTATACTCATTTCCTGTTTCTCCTCCGAGTTCTCAGTAAGTTTGAGGGGTGAATATCTTCTTGATTACCCCTTCAAGAGACAAGAAAGGAAAAGGTTCCAAGAGAATGAGCTTGAATGACATCGAAATCGGAAGATATTCATCATTATTTGCCGGTGATGATCGTTGATACATTTATGGCAGATGAGAGACGGTTAGTGCTTGAGAGTCATTAGGCATTATAATCATTATAATGATTATGTTGAATGGTGATCAAGATGAATGAAGGTGAAAGGATCGATGCTTTCTCTACAGAACCATTGCATTCACAGCTTACAACGATAATCAGGAACAACATCCTTACCGATAGGTGGCCCGCAGGCGAAAAGATTCCGAATCAGCAAGAGCTTTGCGAGAAGTATGAAGTGAGCCTTGCTGTAGTTCGTCAGGCTGTTGAAAAGCTGGTGTCTGAAGGTTTTCTTCTCAAGAGGCAAGGCAAAGGAACCTATGTCATGGACCCCAGAATTAGACAGGGCCCCAGAAAACTTACTAGTCTCAGTCAAGAACTTACTGCCAGGGGGGCCAAGGTCGGCAGCGAGATTCTCGATTCTAGAGTTGAGTCTTCTGGTACTAAGTTTGCTAGGATTTTCGATCTCTCTCCAGATGAAAAGGTAATAAGAATCAAACGACTCCGCCTAATGGACATGAGCCCGCTAGGAATTCAAACCTTTCTCTGCCCCGAAAAGCTCTTCCCTGACCTGCTCAAGAAAAACCTTACCGAATCCCTCTATGGGCTTGTAGAAAATCATTACGGGTATAGATTCGTATCTGCTGATGAAACCTACACAGCGATAATCATCAGCGAAGCGGACTGCAAACTACTCAAAGTCGAGTGTCCGTATCCGGGCTTCTATGTTGAACGCATCTCGAGAGGAGCTGACGGAAAAGCCATCGAATATACTGAATCGATAATTAGAGGTGACAAGTACTCTGTCCTAATCCACCTGAGGAAGTGATTATTTGAATAGACTAGTTATTGATATTGGAGGAACCAACACCAGAGTATGTCTTGTAGACGAAACGCCGGCTGTGGTCTTTAAGGAGCGCATTAACTATTCAGACGATATAGGGACTTTTCAAGCACTATTGAAAAAAAGCTGCCGTAATATTCTCAGTAAAGAGGAAACAGCGGACATGGTTGGTCTCTCTGTTGCGGGAGGATATCTTCTCAAAAACAAAAGAATCTGGATTCCCAATCTCTTCGGTACAGAACTTGTGTGTCCGTTCGACCTGCTAGATTTGGATGAAAACCATTTGTTCGTTACTAATGACAGGGTCTCTGGAGCCATAGGCGAAATGGAATTTGGCAAAGCGAAAGGAGTTACTGATTTTCTCTATATCTCGATTGGAACAGGAGTAGGAATGGGAATTGTGTCAAATGGAACGGTAATTGAGGGAAGTAACGGACTTGCAGGCTCCGTTGGTTGGCTCAGATTCGATGAAGAGAGAATTGAGTATCTGGTCGGCGGCGTTGGAATCACATTGAAGTATGAGGAGCTTACGGGCGAGAGACTCCCCGCTTACGAGATCTTCACTCTGGCAGAACAAGGCGCTCCAAAAGCAGCTGAAGTCGTAAACAGGGCAGGAAGGTATCTCGGAAAGCTCATCTCTTGCTTTCTGAACAGCACTGATCCTGAGAGAATAGTGCTTTCAGGCAGTATTGGAAGGCGATGGAGATCTTTGAAAAATGAAGCACTAAGGTCTATTGAAAGCCACAAAAGCCCCATGGTTCCTATCCCTCAAATCCTCCTAAGCAATCTCGGGGAGGATGCTCAGATTCTTGGAACGACAATACTCATGCAACGAAAGCAAACTACGTAGGAGGTATATTGATGGCTATTTCTGCTTATCTTTCTGCAGTAAGGAAACTGGTAGACAGCATCGAATCGGAGCAAGGCAAAGCCATAGGTGAAACAGCTGAGATGATGGCACACTCTATTCTGGAAGGAGGGTTTGTTCATTTTTTCGGTAGTGGGCACTCAGTCATTCCGGTAATGGACGCTTTCCCGCGATATGGCAGTTTTCTCGGTCTGAATGCCCTGATGGAGCCAAGACTGATGTGGGGGAGCATCACAGGCCCTTCGAGTGCTCCAGGGTTGTTGCTAATAGAACGCAAGGAGGATTTCGTGGTTGATGGCTTCCTGCGTTATCAGCCCGTAAAGAAGGACGATGTAATGGTTATCTACTCACATGGTGGACTGAACGCGGCTCCAGTTGAGGCAGCGTTATTTGGCAAGAGCAAAGGGGCAAATGTCGTAGCTGTCACTTCCGAATCGAACCAGCAGCTTGCAAAGGCTACTCATTCATCCGGAAGAAAGCTGATAGATATCGCCGACATACTAATTGATAACTGTGTTCCGCCTGAAGATGCTGTAGTTGAACTGAAAGGAATTCGAGCGAAGGTTGGGGCAATTTCCACTGTAGCCGCCGTAGTGATCACTATGTGTATGATATCTGAGACTGCGGAGATTCTCAACGAAAGGGGGTATGACCTGAAAATCTTTGTATCTCCGAATGTTGAGGGTTACGGAGTTGGTCATAATCTTGAGATATTCGATGAACATAACAAGAGAATTTCTGCTCATTCACTTGATGAGTAGTACGCATCAGAAGGTCGACTGTCTACAAAGGAGGAGAGAGTATGAAGAAAACGATTTTCGTTCTATTCGTTTTGATTGCGTCCATTGTGTTCTCGCAAACCACCCTCGTGTTCCAGACTCACTGGTCGGATTTTCGTGTGAACGGGATATTCGACAAAAGTGGAAACCTTCTTTATCCTGGACTAAAGCATTATCTGGAAGAATATGAAGCCCTAAACCCCGGCATTAAGATTGAGATTAGAGAAGTTCCTTTCGGCAACTATCTGCAACAAATACTCGTAGGGCACATGGCGGGCAGAGCGGCGGACATCTACAACCTGTATTCTCTTTGGGGAGTACAACTGGTTGGCTCGCAAGTACTTGCTGTTGCTCCTGAACATATTGCATCAAGAGTTAAGTCGGATTTCTCACTAACTTCGGTCCAGGGAGCAACTATCAGTGACACAATAATGGGCATTCCGGCAGAAGTAAATACTTATGCTCTGATCTACAACAAGCGACTGTTTGCAGAAGTTGGTCTGCATGAGCCGCCGGAGACATGGGATGAGCTAGTTGAATATGGAAAGCTACTTACAAAGAAGGATTCTCGAGGAGTCATCTCACAATATGGCTTCGCATTTCCGATGCTAGAGGAGAGTTCTGTAAGTGACATAGTTCATCCGTATTTCGCACTTCTTTACAGCGCTGGAGGAGATCCCTTCAACGACGATTTAACGAAATCACTTCTGGACAGCCAGGCCGCAATTCGTGCTATGGAAGCTGTTGTTGATCTCTTCAAAGAAGGAGTTACAGATACTGCAGGCGGTCTTTACGATTTCACCCAGAAGAATGTTGCAATGGTTATCAAAGCACCATGGTATGTCTCCTATTTGAAGGAAGCTTTTGGAGACGAGTACGAAGATATTGTAGGTATAGCTCCTATTCCTTATCTGGACAAACCTGCAACCTCGGCCTATACGTTCTTCTACGCTGTTCATAGTGGTTCTGAGCACCAGGAAGAGGCTTGGAAATTCCTTGACTGGTTTGCTCTGCAATACAAAGCTGCCCCCAAAATAACTAGAGCCGGAGAACTGGGCGCACAGGTTATAGGCGTAATCCCGCCTAATGAAAGTGATCTTGCATACTTCACATCCCAGCTAGTAGATCTGCAAGAATACGTATCACTTCTTAATGTAGCTACTTCAGAACCGAATGTAACCCAGGGTGATCAGATAAAGAAAACGATTATGGACGAAATTGTAGCTGCAATGAACTGCATGAAAACTCCTGAGCAGGCTATGAAGGATGCTGCATCGAAAATAGACTCCATCCTTCATTCTGCTAACTGATTAAATCTAGAGGTGGGGCCAGTACCCACCTCTATTCTTCGTTGATCTGTACGGAGGTGTTAGTGTGACAAGAAAAGGCAAAGAAAACCTTACAGCGTATCTGTTCTTAAGCCCAATACTTCTTTTTTTTGCAGTTTTCTTCTGCTTTGCTGTAGGCTTTTCCATTCTGATCTCTTTTAAAGACTGGAATATGCTTGTCTCACCGATCGGAGCATCCTTTGTCGGCCTTGGCAACTACCTGAGTCTATTCTCTGATCCAATGTTCAGATCGGGCCTATTGAATACTGTTGTCTTTGCTCTTGTTGTCACATTTGCGAGCGTTATTCTTGCACTGTTCGTCGCTATGGCACTTTACAAGGTAAGGGGATCAGCAGTGTGGAGATTTGTCTTCTTTGCTCCGATGATAACACCTGCAGTCGCGGTTGGAAAGATCTGGAGCTATCTCTATAACCCGAGTTATGGTGTGATTAACCATACTTTGGGCTGGCTAGGTATTCCCGGTAAAGCTTGGCTTTCAGATCCGAAACTTGTTCTGCCTTCAATAGTGATCGTTGCAATCTGGAGTGGTCTTGGAGTTCCAATGCTTATCTTCACAGCGGGGCTTGACTCGATACCTTCTTCATATTATGATGCAGCGAGGATTGATGGCTCGTCGAAGTTCAAGACCTTTATATGCATTACTCTCCCGCTTCTGAAGCCGACCACTCTATTCTTACTTGTAACAGGTTTAATCAACGCCTGGCAAACCTTCGATCTGATCTACATAATGGGAGGGGCCGCGCCGTCTTCAAGCACCCAACTGGTGTCGATATATATGTACAACACCGCCTTCTCATATATGCAGATGGGAAAGGCATTGGCAGCTTCAGTAGTACTATTCGTCATCTCTCTCTTCACAACTCTGTTGGCCCTTAGATCCTTTAGGAAGGGCGGATTGGAGAGTTACTATGCATAATCTTGAGAAGAAAAGAATTAGAGCAGTACTAAAATACGCTTTGATTGCTGCAGCGGGTTTCATAATGGTATATCCTTTTCTATGGCTTCTATCTTCTTCTCTGATGACTGTGCGAGAATTTGTCTCAGTACCGCCCAAATTAGTGCCTACAGTTCCGCAATGGGGCAACTACGCGGCTGTGCTCAAGAGGGTGCCTTTCTTCCGATATCTTCTTAACAGTGTGATAGTGGCCACAAGCATCTCTTTGTTGGTCGCTTTCACGAGCGCGCTTGGCGGTTATGTCTTTGCGAAGATGAATTTCACCGGGAAGAAGGTTCTTTTCAGGTTCATACTGGCGACCATGATGTTTCCGAATTTCCTGTTTCTGATTCCAAATTTCTTCTTGTTGACTAAGATCGGTTGGGTTGATACGTATTTAGCATTAATCATGCCATTTGCTGTCAGCGGATATGGCGTATTTCTGCTGAGACAGTTCATCATGAACATCCCCTCGGAACTCATCGAGAGTGCTACGATAGATGGCGCGTCACAAATAAGGATCTTCATGCAGATTGTTGTGCCACTTTCTCTTCCTGCAATGGCCACGTTAGTCCTACTTACTTTTGTCGCTCAGTGGAACAACTTCTTGTGGCCGATGATCGTTACCTCTTTCACCCCTTCACTTACGACTATTCCAGTTGGAATCGCGAAGCTTAGTCTTTCATTTGGAAGTCTAGCAAACCAGCATCTTGTCCTGGCTGGAATGGTACTTCAAATACTGCCCGTTATTCTACTGTTCCTCTTCTTGCAGAGATACTATGTTAAGGGAATAGTGATGACTGGTTTCGGAGGAATCTGAAGATTCTCGAATCAAGGAATGAAGGATATTATCGACGAGCTGTCAAGAGAGACTCGCCCCCTTAGTCGGTTATAATATGGTGTCGCAAAAACTGTGAAAGAATATTCAAAAGGTTGGGCCATACACCTTCAGTCTGTGAGGGCAACTTGGCAAGAGCGTTGCTGTTTCGCGTCCGAAATCTAAGCTGAATGTTGAGGGATCATCAGTCCAAACTATAGCGTGAGTAGTTCTTCAGCTGGCGCTTTGTAATAACCTATGTTCAGAGCAAAGGAGAGTTCTCAGAAATCTCACCGATCATTTCTTCCTGATGATGTGCAACGAATTAACGATTGTTGTAGAT
>DSBT01000225.1 GCA_011045915.1 Mesotoga infera | reverse complement strand
TACGCCCAGCAAAGGTCCGACGACACAGCCGACCCCCCGGGCAGTTATCATGACTCCACAATTCGCTCCAAGGTTCTTGACACCATAGAAATCTGCCGTCACCACGGGGAAGATCGCCAGCATTCCATCGAAAGTCCGACAACAATCTTGCCTATCAAATCGCCAGAGGGTTATGAGTGAACTGAACAAGAAGTATATAACGGCCTGAATAGCGAACATCGTGAATAGTGTGGCAGTTCATCCAATGAAATCCGATATCGTTCGCCACGTTATGCGACCAACGAAATAAAGAATTGCATATACGACCAAAAGCGGAAAACCGTTGTTTATAGATGTCTGCTCCAGTCGGATCTTGGACATCTGGCCAATAATAGGCGATCCAGCTAATGTGTCAAAGAAGGACATGGACCGCAACAAATAGAGCTGACGCGTTCTTGTCACCTCTGCCAGAATATAGTCCTTTGCTGCAAGTCTGTGAAATCTTATCGGTTTCTTCTCAAGTTTCACCTTCTCGACGCCATCGGAAGAATTGGAGATGAAGACTAAGAGAGTGAATACAATTAGGAAGAGGAAACCCAGGGTTGTCAGAGCTACTGGAAGGCCAAACAGTTCTTAGAGATTAGACGTGAGTGGCGCGATATATACTGGAGCCAACCCGAAACCGCTTGCTACGATCCCTGAGATTCGTCCTCTGTGATCCGAATGGAACCACTTCACACCTGCCGGCGTCGGTAATGAATAACCTTTACCCATTGCCAATCCAAATACAAGTCCAAAGAAAAAGGTCAAACCGCCGCAGTAAGATTCAACCCCGAAAATACGAAACCTATGCCGGCAAGAATCGAGGAGAAAAGAGAACGGACATCGGACCAAATCTATCCTGCAGTTTTCCTCCCGGAATCATGGTAATAGCAAAGAACGCAGAAGCAAACATGCAAGGTTTTTGAGTCTGAGTTGCTGTCCGGCTCAAGTCGTCTATCAGGGCAAAATGAATTATTCCTAAGGAAAAGCGGACACAGAGATCTGATTGGCTCCTAACCACTGAAGACGGCGCGCCAACCTTTTTCGAATTATCGACAGACCTGTCCTCCTTAAATTGACGTTAATTGCCGGGCAAATCTGTTCAGTCGGTTCGTAGTACCGTACTGATATTTTAAATCATTAGTTAAGCATTAAGACCTCATTAAGGCCTCTATAATATGCAAGATAAGCCATGCTCACTTCTTGGCCCTGAAAAGCTTAGCGAAGGAGCCTGCAATTGCCTGTTGAAAATGTAGCAACTGCCACCCCCCATCAGCTTTCATAAGAAGAGCCGAGCCAAAAACCTCCACTCTTCTGAGAGCGGCTTTCCTTGCAAAACTAATACCCCTTTTCCAGGAAATAGAACAGAGTGAAGGTTTTTCAACGGTAACTTCCCAAGATACAGGCTCGAAAAGAACTCCAAATGAATCGAATTCCTTTTTCAGAAGATCAAGAAATTCGTCGATGCCAACGCTGACAAGTCCTTCAGGATTTATATAGGTGATTTCCTTACTGCAAAGTGCTCTTAACGAGTCAAAATCCTGACTTCTATAGCCTTCGAAGAAAGCCTTTAGAACATCTTTAGCCGACATCTTGCTAAGCTTCATTGACACACACCTCACTCCTCATCGCTAGTAAGATTTTATCATCAACCTGCCGATCATCTGTGTACAAGATGCTGCTGTATATGAAAGACAAAAGAATATAATCTTCCCGAAGAAGGGAGGTGGATCATGAGGAAAGTTCTCGCTTCAATTATTGCGGTTCTCCTTTTCTTTTCGGTACTTCCGGGGCTCACGTTGAGGATGGGGATTGAAGGCCCCTCTATACTCGGCCTGTCCTTTGAGATGGATTCTGGTCTTTGCTTTGGATTTGGAGCGATACCGCCGATCACGATATTCGGACCGGCAGGCCCCTGGTCTTTTTCTTTCACAGGAGGATACAGTTATTCATTGATAATCCTCCATAAGGACAGAATGGAAGTCTCAGCGCTTATGAGAGGTTGCCTGGGAGCGATCATTTCCGAATCGTTTAGTCTCGCAGCAGTTCTGGGTGTGCTTTTGGAAACGAAATGGAACATATCACCTGGACTTAAGGCCGGAGTTCAGCTAGGGTTGAATTTGAACATGGTTCAGAGAATCACATCTCCAGAAACCAACTTCGTCCCGATGGGTCAAGTGGGTCTCGTAATCGATTTCTAGATGAACCTATAGTCTCTTGAATCGTAACGTCTTTAACTTTCCAATTTCCCTGAATCCAAGACGATTATAGATTCTTCCTGCAGCAGGATTATCGTAGAGCAGACACGGAGTCCTTCCCTCCGCCATCAGATCTCCACACAGTTTCGAAACGACTTCGGAGCCATACCCCTGTCCTCTACAATCCTTTCTTGTTGCAACACCAATTATCATTGCCATATCGGAACTCTCTGAAGTACTGGCGGCCGTAGCCACGATTTCGCTCCTATCTTCAATTATATATCTTCGGGTGCTTCCGTCTCTCAGTGTGGCCATGAAAGACTCCTCTTCGGTCGCGTGAAACTCCTCTATCGAACTAACAAAAGCAAGGAGTTTCAAGGCGTCTTTCATCGTTGCCCTTCTTACCTTATGTGTTGGATCTATGAGACTGGGTTCTTTCAGAACTGCAAAATGTAGCATATCCTCTTCCTTGATCAAGCCACCCAAATGTGGGGAAATTGCATCTATCCCACCAACTGTCCCACTCAACATCATTGCCTCTTCGTACCCCCTTATGATTTCGGCTGCTTCCTTGAAATTCATTCTACAAGTATCTGCAAGAACGAAGAATTTGTAGTAACGAAGCAGTATCCCGTCAGGGCACTCGAAATTCCCTTCAAGAAAGATTTCCAAGTGCTCTGAGTCTGGACTTGTATTCTCGATATCTCCAATAATGAACATGTTGAACTCCTTGTTTTTGTACAGAAAAGGAAGGAGTCTCTTCCATTCACTTCCCTGGATCTTCTTCAAATAATCACCACCAGTATTCAGGCCTATAGAGAAGAATATACCAGAAAAATAGCCGAGAGCTTAGTCCATAGAAAAACTCGTGATAAATGTCACGGACTTGAACGCTCCAATGCTATAGACTCTGATTGAAGGGAGAGATAACTATGTCAAACAAAAAAGCCGCAACTCTCCGAGTAATAGTGGAGATAATTTTTCTTACACTCTTCTTTTTCTTGTTGAGTAACAAGGATTTGCAAAGATGGTTCCTGATATTCGGAATCGGTCTCCTAGGAGCTCTTTTTCTGGGAAGAGTCTATTGTGGATGGGTATGTCCTATGGAGACATTATTCAGACCTATCAACTGGTTGTACTCGAGACTGAGGATCAAGAGACTGAAGACACCAGCAGTATTCAAGAAAAACATATTTAGGTGGGCCATACTGGTGCTCTTCGTCATTCTTATGGTAGCATTTAAGGCCTTTAAGATAAGGATAAACCTGCTTCTGTACATCACCGCTTTCTCAGTCTTGGTTACTCTGGTATTCGAAGAGGAGTTCTGGCACAGATATATATGTCCCTTCGGAACACTTCTATCAATGTTCTCAAAAAGTCCGCTCTTCGGGATGAGAGTAGAAAAAACATCATGTGTTTCCTGTGGAATCTGTCAAAGGGTTTGCCCTGTAAGTGCAATTGAAACTGAAGAGGATGGAATGAAGATTGACTCCTCAGAATGCCTTGTATGTCTGAAATGCAAGGAGAGTTGCCCTAAACTCTCGATAAATTACTCTCGATTTGAATGATCAGTATTCTAACTTAGGAAAGGACAAAACTAAGAGCCATTGCCGTCCCATTGACTCTGGGGACGGCTTTCTATTGTTCTAATATCGGATTGCTCATGCGATTTTTAATGCTAGAATCATTCTATCTATTACAGAGCAGAGAGGTATTACAGTGGCGATTGAAGAAGGCAGCGACGACCTGGCTAGATCAGTTTTTGCTCTTCAGGAGCGGATGAAGGAACTGGATTGCATCTACAAAATATACAGTGCACTTCATGAGTCTTCGACTGTCGACGAAGCGGTTGAACCTGTAATGGAACAGCTTCCACAGGGATTTACATTTCCCGAACAGATAGCAGTAAGAATAGAGATCGAGGGAAACGAGTATATATACAATGAACAATGGTCTGATGAAAGAATGATCTCGGCGGGAATCGATGTGAACGGAAGAGAAATCGGCACAATAAGCGTCTCCCTAACAGAAGAGATTGACATAAGGAGAGATCCCTTTCTTAAAGAAGAGAAGAAGCTTCTTTCGGAAGTCGCTGCCGGGCTCTCCTATACTCTTGAGAGAGTAATCGTTCAGCAGGAACTGAGAGAAAGCCTTTCGAAACTCACTAATGCAGTAGAGGCTTCCGGCGAAGGCATATGGGACTGGGATATTAAGTCGGGCAAGGTTCTCTTTTCCAGGAGATGGAAGGAAATGCTTGGCTATTCTGACGAAGAGATCTCCAGCAGCGTAGAGGAATGGAAGAAGAGAGTTCATCCGGAAGATCTCGCTGAACTAGAGTCTCTTCTAGAGAAATGTCTTACAGGCAAGACGCCCAACTATCAGCTGGAGTACAGGCTTATTGGGAAGGACGGCTCGTCTGTCTGGGTTCTTGAAAGGGGAAAGGTTGTATCGAGGAACAAGACCGGGGAACCCTTGCGAATGGTCGGGATTCATACGGATCAAACACAGCACAGAGCGGCCGAAATCAGACTTCAAAGGCTTAACAAGCTGCTAACACTGATGTTCAGGGCAAATGAATTCTTGGTTCATGCAAAGGAAGAAGCCTCTCTTCTTAATGGACTTTGTGATATTGTCGCCAAGATCGGGGATTTTCCGCTTGCCTGGGTAGCCTTTAAGAGGCCTGGAGGAAAGACTCTTGATCCTGTTGCCGTCAGCGGAAAGGCAAAGGACTATCCATTTGAAGTTGCAATTACCTGGGACGAAAGCGAACTGAGCAGAAGTGCCATAGGAAAAGCCATTAAGACGGGAATGACCATTATTACCAGGAGTATTGATCGTTCCCCCGATTATCTGCCTTGGAAAGACACTGTTTTGAAGTACGGACTCAAAGCCTCGATTGCAATCCCTCTTTTGGTCGATAAAAAGGTAATAGGCAGCCTGGTGATTTACTCGGAGTATGAAGACGCTTTTGATAGTGAGGAGGTTCGACTACTGGAGGAGCTTGCTGAAGACATCTCATTCGGCATTTCATCAATGAGAATTGAAGCTCAGCTAGAGCACCAGAGCGGAGTTCTATCATCTGTTAGAAGAGTTAATCGTCTGATCGTTACCGAAAATGATATCGATGATCTCATAAAGAAGAGTGCCGAGTTGATGACCGGCTCAAGAGGCTTTGAGAGATGTATGATTGTGTTGACCAAGAATGGGGACCTTTCAAGCTGGGCAGCCTCGGGCTTCAGCAGATCTCAACTGCTGGAAATAGAATCCAGTTTAGAATCAGGTAATATTCCTCCAATGATGAGAGAGGCAATGGAAAGGGAAGGGGTTATTTCGATCGGAGGAAAGGAATACCGCGAGAAGTGCTTGACAGTTAACGACTCCGGTGATCTTGCGGTGTTTGCAAAAGGCTTAAGAGTTGCTGACAACTGCATGGGAGCCATGGCAGTTGTCATTAAGGCAAGTTTCTATCTTTCAAAGGAGGAAAGAGACCTCTTCTCCGAAATAGTCGACGACATCTCTTATGCAATCTATAAGCTCAAGCTTGAGAAGAACGAGAAACTTCTCCAGAAAAGATTCTCTCTGTTCATGGATAGACTTCCCGGAGCAGTATTCATTTCGGACAGCGATTTGAGAATGACATACTTCAACGATTTTGCAAGCAAGATGTTCGGATTCAAGGACGACTGGATTGGAAGAGATCCAAAGGAAAACTACCCGGGAAAGCTAGGCAGAGATATCCTTGACGACGACTTGCGAACTCAAAGCGGAGAACAGATAGTGAGGGAAGAAAGAATTATGGCTGCCGACGGTCAGGAGAAGATCCTCTATGTGCAGAAGTTCCCCATACCTTCCGAAGGCGACAGACCGATGATCGCTGCTATCGCTCTGGACATTACAAGTCGAAGGATTGCCGAAATGGCTCTTAAGAGGCTTGGGAGTGTCATAGATCTCTCGTTCAATGAGATGTATTTGTTCGACCCGGACTCATTGCGTTTCCTTCAAGCGAATAGAGGGGCTACGGAAAACTCGGGTTACACTCTTGACGAACTGCGTAAAATGACTCCTCTGGATCTGAAACTCAAGATGGATAGAGGAGTTTTCGAGGAAGTTCTGAACAGACTCAAGAAAGACCCGATGTCCTATGAAGTCTTTGAGACCGAGCATGTCAGAAAAGACGGAACCGCCTATCCCGTGGAAGTGAGACTTCAACTACATGAAGACGAATATGAGCGTGTTTTCGTCGCGATCGTTCTAGATATTACCGAAAGAAAGAGATCAGAGGAGTCGGTTAAAAGAAGCCTTGAATCACTAATAAACACACTGTCATCTCTTGTCGAGGCGAGAGATCCATACACTTCCGGTCATCAGAAACGGGTGAGTGAGCTTTCAGTTGCTGTTGCCCGAAGACTTTATTCAGATAATGATGAATACAAGGACATTATCGAATCGATTCGAGTTGCCGGGCTGCTTCACGATATAGGAAAGAGTGCAATACCTTCCGAGATACTGACAAAACCGGTGAAGTTGAACGATCTCGAGTACGACCTCGTCAAAGAGCATTCCAGTAAGGGCTACGACATCTTAAAGGGAGTTCATTTCCCGTGGCCCATAGCGGATATTGTGGTCCAGCACCATGAAAGACTGGACGGCTCAGGATATCCAAACGGGCTGAAACCAGAGGAAATTAGAATTGAGGCTCGAATAATTGCCGTTGCCGATGTGGTTGAAGCGATGTCTTCTCACAGACCTTACAGGGCCTCTCTTGGTATGGAGGCGGCACTAGATGAAATACGGCAGAACTCCGGAAGACTCTACGATCGAAGAGTCGTCGAGGCCTGCCTTGAACTTTTCGAAGAGGGGTTTCAGTTCACAGAGTGACCCTGCCAGCCCTTCCAGTCTTAAGACAATTCTAAGCGGTTTTCAGCTAAATCTTCTTTCCAGTTGATTCAGATAAGATTTCACTCCCGAAGAAAGATTACGAAGCACCTTACAGCTTACTTCATCCAGCTGACGAGTGTCCTGCGAATTGACGAGTCTATCAAAATATTCCCTTGAAAACTCTCCTGAAGGACTTTCGGAGGAAGCACCACGCAAAAGCCCTTTCACAAACAGTTCTGTCTCAGGTAGAAGGTCGAGGGCTCTCCTTCTTATTCCCTTTGTCATATCTTCAAGCCCATCGAATATGCCTGCTTCAGTCCGCTCTATCTCCTTCAAAAAAGGTTCGTAACCTCTCCACAACCGATAGCCCAGATATCTGTCGTGAAATTTGTGATAAACGCTGATTCTCCTGAACTGGCTCCTATAAAGAAAAGGGATCTTCAGAATTTCGAGAATAGTGCCCGGGGAAGTATGATAGGGTGTTCCGTTGTCCTCAAGATAGTGAATCGCTCTGGCCGCAAATCTCAGAGCCCAGTACCTGTCACCCTTTTGTATAGCAAGTTCGCTCATTTGATCGAAGTGAAGGAATCTCTTTGTAACTTCACCAAAGCGAAGTATGATGTGATACTCTTCATGTCGCCACGTTCCGCTGCTTCCCATAAACCTTTGCAGGGGAGAGAGCTTTAGGCCTCTGTCCATTCCAAAATCAGGTTCATAAGAGTAGACGGTCATAATCTGCCAGGCGGGGGCTTTGCCCCCGACCGGCAACGAATTCTCGAAGAAATCCACCCGCAGCTCTTCGTCCGAATCGGAAAGATACTGTCGCCCCAGATAATCTCCGAAGCCTCTCTTAGAAAAGTTGTAGGGGCCTGGGTCTTCTTTCTCATAAGTATAAGGTGTTACCTCTACTCTCTCAGAGAGAAAACCCTTGCCCCTATCCAGGCAGTAAAAAGTCAAGACATCATGACCGTCCATCTCAGCTCTTGATCACCCAGGCGCTCTCTTTGGAAAAATACAGATCCGTTTCCTTTCCCACAACGGGGAACTTTCTCTCGATTGGGTTGAAGGTCACTGCATTCAGAATCTTTCCATCGGGAAGCTCAATTTCGTACTCGACATTAGACCCCAGAAAAACGTATTTCAATACCTTTCCATTGAGAACGTTTATTTTGTCTTCTTCCCTGTCCGAGAGAGACTCCGGTCTCAGGACTATCCTCACATCATCTCCGGGGGAGAGTTCTCCACCCTTTCTGCCCACAAACTTCTTTCCCAGTGAACTGGATGAAACAGTTACCGAGTCTCCGTCGATAGATTCTACCTCGCCGTCAATAAAGTTGACCCTTCCTATGAAATCTGCTACGAAACAGTTCTGAGGTCTCGCATAGATGTCGAACGGGCTCCCGATCTGCATAACCTTCCCATCACTCATTACAACAATCACGTCGGAAATACTCATCGCCTCAACCTGGTCGTGAGTAACATAGACACTGGTAATATTGACCTCCTGTTGAATTCGCCGGATCTCAAGCCTCATAGACTCTCTCAATTTCGCATCTAGATTCGAAAGCGGCTCATCAAAGAGCAGAACGCTTGGTTCCATAACCAGACTCCTTGCAAGTGCTACTCTTTGTTGCTGACCTCCCGACAACTGATCCGGTCTTCTCTTCTCAAGTCCCTTGAGGCCGACGAGATCCGTCATTTCCCTTATTTTCTTCTTCATGGTGCTTCTGTCAAGTCTCTTAAGTTTCAAACCAAAAGAGATATTCTCCTCCACAGTTAGGTGAGGGAAGAGAGCGTAACTCTGGAAGACCATCGAAATGCTCCTCCTATTGGGAGGCAGGTTTGTGACGTCCTTTCCATCCAGCAATACGCGCCCGTTTGTGGGAACTTCAAAACCCGCGATGATCCTCAAAGTCGTAGTTTTTCCACAACCCGAAGGCCCCAGAAGCGTTACCAGTTGTCCTCTTTGAATCTCCTGATCAAAATCGTCTACGGCAACCGTTTCCGTTCCGTAGCTAGTGAAGACCTTTCTTACATTTCTCAGTACTAGACTCATCAAATCACCCCTGTCCTGCCGTTCCACCACTGGATAGACTAATTTTGTTCTTAAGGAAGATCTTCAATATAACAATGAAGCTCATGATCATACCGATCAACAGCACTGAAAAGGCACACGCTTCCGATAGACGTCCGGAATCACTCTGACTCAATATTTGAACCGTTATCAAGTTCCATCTGGCTGAAACAAGAAATATGGCCGCGCTGATTGCAGTCATTGCTCTGACAAAGGCAAAGACTAAAGCGGAGAAAAAGGCCGGCATAATTAGCGGCAGCGTCACTTTCGTGAAAACCTGCCTGTTATCTGCTCCAAGAGTATATGCCGCCTCTTCGATCGCAGGATCTACCTGGTTTAGCAAAGCAACGCCCGACTGTATTCCAACCGGTATGTACCTGAAGACGAAGTTGAGAACAAGTATCGCCAGAGTTCCCGTGAGCAGCAACGGGGGTTTGTTGAATGAAAGAATATACCCTATCCCGATCACTGTACCGGGAACTGCAAAGCTCAACATTGAAGTAAATTCCATGACCCTTCTTCCAGGAAAGACTTTCCTGACGAGAAGAAAGGCGATTATCATGCCAAGAACGGCAGATATCGGTGTGGATGTAAAAGCAATAACAAGAGTGTCCTTGATTGCTTCGAGTCCGACATCGAAGACATACTTGAAGTTCTCCAGAGTAAGAGTATTGTTCATTCCCCACGCCTTCACAAAGGCTCCCCAGAAAATCGTGGCGTAAATTGTGAGTGTGAAGACTGCGATAAACATACACAGTGAAAAGAGAAGCCATTTTACCGGTTTACTTACACTCTTAAGGACAGAAGTTGTCGGTTTTCCGGTCACCGTAACATACTTCTTCTTTCCAACCCAGTATTTCTGAATAATAAATGCAACTATGGAAGGAAACAGCAACCAGACTGCAAGGGCTGCTCCTCCTTTAGTATCGAACATCCCCGTTATTTGAAGATAAGCCTGGACGGAGAGCACGGGAAATTTGCTGCCCGCAAGAATCAAGGGATTTCCGAAGTCGGCGAGCGACTCTATGAATAGAACAAGCATCGTGCTTGCAATACCTGGAACCGACATTGGAAGAATTACTTTCCTGAAGGCCTGCCATCGATTTGCTCCGAGATTGAAGGCTGCATCCTCAAGTGTCGGACTTATGGTTCCTATAACTCCGTCCAGTGTGATGAAGGCAACCGGAAAAAAGCAGACCACCTGGGCCATCATGAGACCCCATAAACCGTACACCGGAAAATTCCTGATCCCGAATATCCCGGCGGTAATGATCCCGTTGAATCCGAAAAGCATTATGATAGAAAGCGCACCAATAAACGGTGGAAAGACTATCGGCAGAACGGCGACAGTTCTGAAGAAACCCTTCAGCGGAATATCCGTTCTGTTAAGTGTGTAAGCAAACAGATACCCGACGAGCATTCCGAATATTGCCGTAAGGCCGGCCACCAGAAGACTGTTGAAGAAGCCCTGCCTCATGTATCGATTCGAGAAGGCGTGGCTGTACGCGCTCAGGTCAAATCCGCCCTCCTTGTCGGTCATACTGACCGCGAAAACCCTGAATAGGGGATAGACAATGAATATTGCCAGGGCAGCGAATATCAGGACTATTATCAAAAGCAGAACTGGATCCCTAAGAAGATTCAGAAACCTATTTTTTGCTTCTTCTCCCCTTATAGCCACAGGACGACCTCCTATTAAAGCCCATCATTACCCATATTTCACCGGAGCTCAATAATCTTGTCTCTTAGTTCCAGAATCAGTTGGAATTTTCGCGTCTCTTCAGTCTCGCCATCCCACTTATTCTCTCGCTTTTCAACCAAGAGAAGAACCTGGGCGCGCAGCGTCAAAACTAATAGACGCTTTTCTCTCTCGCGAGACCCTACACCCCATAACCCTAGACCCAGTTGTTCCAGGCTCTTGATCTTGAATCCTTATCGAGCGGGGGGACCGCTTACGATGGGGGATGTGCTCTTTGAACACCTTTTAGAATAGGATTGCCTGTTCGAGAATTGAACTATCCATTCACTCTTCACGTTATTTGGTCTTGTGATTTATATGTATTCTCCTCCCAGAAACCAAGAACGAACATCGAACAACTGTTTTTACAGGACTACTTCAGAGCATCAGCTTTTCTCGCATACAAAGACCAGTGCAAACCCTCCGCTAC
>DSBT01000224.1 GCA_011045915.1 Mesotoga infera | reverse complement strand
CGTAGTTCCACCTCAACACCCGAGTCGTTATTCTCAGAAGATACTGCTTAACTTGATTATAACTCTCTGACAGCGAGTTTTGATGATTGTGATCTCCATTGGGATTATGATCAGTGCGGAGGGTTCAACACAGAAAAGGACGAAACAGAAATTCCAATGATGGAGATCTCGGAAGACGGAGGACCGTTGACGGATTTCGGGCCTTTCAGCGAACAGATGCTCCCAACGAAGCAAAATCCTTAATCCACGCTTGAGCGCTCAAACTGGATCTCATCTCATCCGTCTCGCTCTCTCATCTTTTCGCGGTTTTCGTCGATTTCGGAGGACGGTGGACTGTTGACGGTTGACCTGAGAAGGCTTCCTGCCAAAGGCAGCATCGCTTCTGATCTTGTTGATCTCAAAGGACGGCTGACTGTGGACCTGCCCCAAACGAAGGTGAACTGAATTAAAAAATGGAGTCTACAAGGAAGAAAGGAAAGGGAGAGGCTATCAGCCGGTCACGGGGCCGGTGTAACCGAGATAGCTTGAGATCTGCATCGCTGTCTGTCTGATTCGCAGGCCGTATCTCTCGTGCTCCTTGAGCTTCCTCAATTTGCTGAGGGCCAGATTAACCGAAGCGATTGCTTTTCCCTGAGAATCAAAGACAGGGGCAGCAAAGCATACTTCACCGGGAGTGAACTCTTCATCAAGAACAACATAGCCTCTGAGTCTGGCATTCTTAGCTTCTTGCAAAAGCTTCTCAGGATCTGTGAGAGTCGAGGGAGTAAATTTTCTAAGTTCTTCACTTGACAGGTAGTTCGTTATTTCCTCATCGTTCATCTGTGATAGAAGCGCCCGTCCCAGAGAAGTACAGTAAAGTGGGATTTCGTAGCCGATTATACTGTTTATGAAGACTCTGTCCGATGCCAGTGCCCTGTCGACTATTAAGGCCTTGTAGTTGTTGAGGATTGCAAGATGAGTGTTTCCCTGGTATTCATGCGCCAGATCCTGCAATGGACCCCTTGCCACTTCAATCAGGCTAAGACTGGATATAACAAGATTTCCCTTCACAACAAGACTTATACCGAGAGAATACTTGCCGTTCTCTTTCCTGGTAATGTAATCGAATCTGGAAAGAGTTGCAAGCAGCGGGTAAATGCTGCTGAGGTTAAGCCCAAGCATTTTGGCAATCTCTGTTGCGCTCAACTCCCTTTTCTCTCTTGAGAAGCAGTCGAGAATGCTGAGTGCCTTTTCCAGTGACTTATTCTGATAGTCTTTCAAAATTATTCTTTCCTCTTTTCAAAGCAGCTACATAGACATTCTATTCGATATTCGCGAGCTTTTCAAATAGGTCGTTGAATCTTGACTTTGTCTCGAGGAAGACATTGTAGTACTTCTGGTACTTGGTATGGTTCTCTTCATTAGGGTATGATACATCGACAATCTCGATTATCTTCTTCGTGTCGTCTAAGCTGTCAATCATGCCAACGCCTATGGCGGCAGCAATAGATGCCCCCAGTGAGCCCGCCTCACGAATGACCGCTGGGCAAAGAACTTCCCTGCCCGTTATGTCCGCGATCAATTGTCTCCAGAGCTTTGACTTCGCACATCCCCCGATAACCGTTACCTGTTTCGAGCTGTAACCTAGATTGTCGAAACTA
Source organism: Mesotoga infera (assembly GCA_011045915.1). NCBI lineage: Bacteria > Thermotogati > Thermotogota > Thermotogae > Kosmotogales > Kosmotogaceae > Mesotoga > Mesotoga infera. The sequence continues at coordinate 638 of DSBT01000224.1, read as the reverse complement.
TCCATGATCTCCTTGATTCCAAAAGCCATTCCTTCAATTGCGGAACGATAGATGTCTCCCACGTTATTGCTTAAGTTCAGTCCGAAAAGTACACCTCGAGCGTCTGGATTTGTTTTTCCTGCCCATATTCCTCTCATGTAAGGGAGAAATATCAATTTATTGGATCCTACGCCACTCTTATTCGCTTCGACATTCATCATTTCAAAGTCGTCGGTTCTTTCCGTAGAATGGTCCTCTAGTGCCCTGTATCTGTATATGGTGTCCCTTAGCCACTGATAACAGATTCCCGCGCCGGTCATCTGGTACTGAAGAGCATAGCCGCCGGGAACGACATGGCAGTAATTTACAAGTTTCGATTCGTAGTCGAGAACCGGTTTTCTCGAGAAGAAACCCATCCAGGCCGCAGATCCCAGGCAGACATATGACACGCCTTCTGTTACGGCGCCGGCTCCTGCCGCGGCACACGCCACATCTCCCCCGCCCATTACAACGGGCGTACCTTGACACAAACCTGACTGTGAAGAGGCCTCGGCCGTGACTTCTCCAACAACACTCGTCGAGTTGACCGGCTCCGGCATCATCTCGCTTGGGATTCCTGCCGCCTCGAGTATCTCGGTGGACCACTCTCTCTTTATTAT
>DSBT01000223.1 GCA_011045915.1 Mesotoga infera | reverse complement strand
TGTGTTTTTCCTCTTCAGCGAGGATCTTTCCGAGGGCATCGGCAGTCTCGGCCTTCACGTAGTGCACTAGACTCATATAGAAAGCTATGCTCTTCTTCTCAACTTCTATTGCCATGGCAATAGCCTCGTCATAATCGGAACTGTTCATTGCATCGTGCAGTCTGACGGGAAAAACAGCTCCCTTAGTCAAGTCCTCCAGATATGCCCTTGCGTCGTCCCAGTTCACGAGTTCGGCGGCCTCTTCATCGAATCTCTTCAGCAGAGTTCGGAAGGTCTCTGAATGTCTTCTCTCCTGAGAGGAAAGAAAACGAAAGACCGAGCCTTGTTTTTCACTATTGGTGCTCTCGGCCAGGTTCTTGTAGAAGTCTGCTCCTTCATTTTCGACTCTCAATGCAATCTCGAGCGCCTCATGTGGAGAAAGCAATTTCAATCTCCTCCTTAATGTCTAAGAGCTTCTGAAAAATACTTCTTGAAACGTCCATCCCGGTCTCGTTCAATACTACAACTTTGCTGTCGGGTGAAATATACTCTCCCAGGTAGAGTCTTATTTTTGAAATCAAGAGACCGAGGAGCTCTTCGGGATATCTCTTGCGAGACAAATCAACCCCTTCAGTCAATCTGAGCCCCATGAAAAGAGTCTCAAACAATTCCTGAATAGTAGTATTGTGGCTAAATTCTCTGACAGGTTTCAGATTACGTCCAATCAGTTCTTCATAACTACGCAGGTCGTCCGTATTGACATATCTCTTCTCGTCAAAGTGGCCGCCCGCCGAAAGTCCAAAACCCAGGTACTCCTCATTGCGCCAGTACTTGAGATTATGAAGGCACTCTCTATTATCCGTTGACCACGAAGAGATCTCATATCTCTTGTAGCCCATTTTCCCCAGTGATTCAAGAAGCAAATCGTGAAGCCCTTCCAGTATTTCAGGGTCGGGCATTTCAATGATAGCATCATGCACCCGACCCATCAATTCAGTTTCGTGATCGGAATCAAAGACATAATATGAAACATGGTCCGGCCCGATGGCGCTAATTAGCTCGAGATTCGCTCTCACGTTGCCCTCTGTATCTCCAGGAAGACCTAAAATGAAATCGAGATTCAAGTTGTCAAACATCTCTCTGCACATTACTAATCTCTCTATCAGATCGGAAGGTGCGGGCCTATTGCAGATATCGAGAATGCTCTTCTCAGACGACTGGACGCCAACCGATACTCTGCTAAAGCCCAACTTTCTCCATTCTTGAAGACGTTCTCTTTCAAGTTCCCACGGATTGGCCTCTATAGTAGCCTCTTCTATCTCCATTTTCAGCGAACTGTTGAGATGCATTAGCAAATCATTCAGCAGTTCAACCGGATATAGAGACGGGGAGCCACCTCCGAAGTAGAGTGTTTCGACTGTATCTGAGATCGAATACATCTCGATCTCCCTTTTCAAAGAACGATGATATTCGTCCACGAGCTCAGAATCATACTGAACTGTACAGAAGTCGCAGTATGAACATTTTCTGGCACAAAACGGGATATGCACATATACACCCATACCCATCAGAAAACAAGCCTCATAAAAATCCCGTTCAAATTGAAGTTTGTGATCGAAATTCCAGCGTAAATCGAATCATCGCTTCCAAGTTTCGAGATCAACATTTGAGCGTCAATTCCACGCAAGCTGACCATCACAGTCGGTGAAAGCATCAGTCTGAGATCACCGGCTGGCACGATAAAATTGCCTGCAAAAGCCAATCCAAGATCGAATGACAGGTAATTCATTCCTATCCCGATTCCGTATCCGACCTCTCCAAGAGAGTCGTTCGTCTTCAGGTCCACAGTGGCAACAACATTCGTTTCTGCGTTTCTGATCCTCAAACTCCTCTCATATTCTTTTGCGTAAAGATACAGACCTATGTCTTTGAATGAGAAGGAGTCTTCCCGATGGAGAAAGACGCTAAGTCCACCATTTAGCTGACCCAGGGGAAGTCTCACCCAGTTTCTTACGAGATACTTCATATCACCTGCCGTAGAAAGCTCGAGCTCAAGGGAGGTGTGCGAGAAAATCGGAATCTGATTCGTGTTGGTAACGTATCTGACACCCATGAATAAACCTTCGTGACTTGCAAGGATCGAACCTCTGAAAATCCCGTCCCTCGTCTTCAACTTGAGAAAACCCGTTGAAAACTCCTCCCAGCTGTCGACGTATGTCACACCTACATAAGGTGTTCCGGAAGCCAGCGCTAGAGTCATATATATATCTTCATAGGCCCTGATATCCGCAGAGACGCTCCACCCTGCGTTATTCAGTTTGATCTGAGTTTCGGCAGAAAGAATTACGGCCGAAAATATCAGTAAGAACAGGCAAAAACCCTTCTTCAACCCTTAAGCATCCTCCTTGCGATCTCATTCACTTTCATTGGATTCGCCTTTCCTCTTGTAGCCTTCATAACTGCTCCTACAAAATATCCAAGAACGCCCTCCTTCCCGTCTCTGAACTGCTCAACGGCAGATGGGTTATCGGTCATAGCCTTGCGTAAAGCATCCTCGATTACTCTGTCATCGTCTATCTGTTCAAGCCCCTTCTCTTTGACTATCTCCATAGGTGATTTCCTTCCCTCTACAATGAACGGAAAGATATCTTTCGCAATCTTGTTCGATATCTTTCCTTCGTCGATAAGCTCGAAAAGCTCCTTGAAATGCTCGGGGTTTACCTTCACTTCTTCGACTGAAAGCTCCTTTTCATTCATAAGTCTCATTAATTCACCCATGATCCAGTTTGAGCTCTCCTTAGGTTTGTGAGTGGTCTGTGCAACTTCTTCAAAGTAAGAAGCTATGTTGCCGTCTGAAGAAAGAACTGTCGCATCGTAGCGGGGAAGCGAGTACTGCCTAATGAATCTCTCTATCTTTTCCCATGGGAGTTCTGGGAGATTCCCCGCAATTCTTTTTATAAGATCGTCACTGACAATCAGTTTCGGAAGGTCCGGTTCCGGGAAGTAACGGTAGTCGTTCTCCTCTTCCTTTGATCTCATAGAAATCGTTTCTTTGGATGAGAAGCTCCACGATCTCGTCTCCTTAACCACATCGTCTCCGGATGAAAGGGTTCTTGAAATTCTCTCCTGTTCGAATTCCAGAGCCTTTTCGACAAACTTGAAGGAATTGATGTTCTTCACCTCGACCCTGTTCGAACTTCTCCCTGCTTCATCTACTATCGAGATATTCGCGTCACATCGCAGGGCACCTTTCTCCATGTCTCCAGAACAGACTCCCAGCGCTCTGACGGTGTCTCTAAGCAGCTCCATGAAGACGCGGGCTTCGGCAGGGCTGCGAAGATCGGGCTCGGTTACGATTTCGATGAGCGGAACTCCGCATCTATTGAGGTCAACATAGCTACCAGATGAGCCGGTAATAGAATCGGTTCCTTGGTGAATCATCTTTCCAGCGTCCTCTTCGATATGTATTCTGCGAATCCTGATCTTTCTCTTTTCGTCTCCGTCCTCGAGATATAAGTAGCCGTTTTCGGCAATGGGAAAGAAGTACTGAGTTATCTGATAACCCTTGGGCAGATCGGGATAGAAGTAGTTCTTTCTGTCAAAGACCGACCGTTTGTTTATAGTGCAGTTCATTGCCAAGCCGGCCATGATGGCAAACTCGACCACCTTCTTGTTGAGAACGGGCAGGGCGCCTGGCTGGCCAGTGCAGACCGGGCAGATCGCCGTGTTGGGTTCAAGATCAAAGACATCGGCCCTACAGCTGCAGAAGGCCTTTGTATCAGTTCTGAGTTGAGCGTGTATTTCAAGTCCGATAACAGTCTTGTTCATTACTCAGTCCACCTTTCCGGGAGTATGGCCAGCCCGCTTCTGTAAGATGGAGAGAGATCCTCGATTCCCTTTGCTGCGTCTAGAAGAGAGACGTCACTGAACCTTCTGCCAGTAAGAAGCACGCCGACAGGCATTCCATCAACGAGTCCTGCAGGCAAAGAGATCGACGGGAGCCCCGCAACATTCGCTGGTATCGTGTAAATATCCATCAAATAATATGTCAGTGGATCGGTAATCTCTCCGATTTTCGGTGCAATCACCGGAGAAGAGGGATTCAAGATGAAATCGTATTCATCTAATACTCTATTCAGTTCGCCGGCCATGACGCTTCTCGTTTTCAAAGCTTTTCTATAATAGGCGTCATAATAAGTCGCACTCAGGGTGAAAGTTCCAAGAAGGATTCTTCTCTTCACTTCCTTCCCAAAACCTATATCCCTATTCTTGTTTGTGAGGCTTTCATAGTCTTCCGATGGCACTCTCGGTCCGAATCTTATCCCTTCGTAGCGAGCGAGATTCGAACTGGCCTCGGCGGGCGCAATTAGATAGTAAGTTGCCACAGCGTACTCGACCGAAGGGATGGAAGTCTCTTCTACCTCTGCTCCTGAACGCCTTAGATCTTCGATTATTGAAAGGAATCTCTCCTTCACTCCGGAATCAAGGCCTGGATAATTAAGCATTTCAGAAGGAACGGCAAGTTTCAGCCCCTTGAGATATCCCCTAAGAGACACATCAAAAGATTGCTCTTTTCTGACTGTATTTGAGTCATAACTATCATGTCCCGATATCATAGACATAACATCTGCGGCGTCTTGGGAGCAGCGAGTCATTGGTCCGATCTGATCCAGCGAAGAGGCAAACGCGACTAGCCCATATCTCGATACGAGTCCGTATGTTGGTTTGAAGCCGACAATACCGCACATGGAAGCCGGCTGTCTTACAGAACCGCCCGTGTCACTGCCGAGAGCGAACGGAGAAAGCCCCGCGGCCACTGCGGCTGCGCTTCCGCCGCTGCTTCCTCCCGGAATGCGTTCAAGATCCCAGGGATTTCTCGTAGGCCCGAAGGCAGAATTCTCTGTGGAGGACCCCATGGCGAATTCGTCCAAATTTGTCTTTCCGAGAAGCTTTCCTCCCAGAATGTCGAGCCTTCGCGTCACCGTTGCATCGTATGGAGATTCGTAATTCTCTAGCATTCTGCTTCCGCAGGTTGTTCTGGTCCCCACAGCCAGGATGTTGTCCTTCAGGGCATACGGGAAACCACCTCTCTTATCGTCTGACGGGCTGCTTACCTGAAGGAATGCCTTGAGTTCATTGTTGTACTTGCTTATTCTCTCTCTGTAGAACTCGAAAGTGTCTTCAAGAGATATGATTTCTGAGAGTCTAAGATTCAGGGGATTCTTTGTCACGAAAGCCACCTCCGGATATTCACGACAATTCTAACATTTTCAGAGGACTTCTAACAGCAGAAAGCAACTCGAAATTGAGTAAACGCCTCATCTTCGAATCAAACGCCGTCATTCCTTATGAGGATTTTGAGGCCGCTGGATTTTTACTAGGCTGCATTTTGGACCGTGCAAGGCAAAATGAAGAGAGAATCTTAGTTCTCAGGATCCCCTATAGGCTGGAAAAGGAATGGAAACAAGGGCTGATTAAGGAAACAAGTCCGAACCTTCGTGATCTTTGGGAAGAGATCAATAGCAGTTTCCGATAAGGAAACACTATACAGGGCCGTTAATGACCCCAAACTGCAATCCTGTTGGGTCACCGTGATGTGCGCATGTTCAACGGTCCTGTACGGGATCATGTTTACACTTCATTCTGCCCTTACGCGGCAAAAAGTGATAGTGAGAAGCTTCGCGAGCTTGTACCTCTATCGTGAAAGACCACCCTTCTCAGAATAACCCGAAGCAAGAAAGACTATCATCGCCTATGGCCCGCCCCGAAATATTCCTTTTTGGGGCTTATGTTTGCGGAACCTGTTCAGGGCTCCTGCAAGGGGTCTGCTTTCTCTCCTTATTCTTCGAAGTCTCGAATATGGTTTCTCGCGAAGTGATACTACATCTCAAACATAGAGCGTCTTCTTGCTCTCTCATTCCAGTCCCGCAAGAAGACTATGATTCTGAATATAATCAAAGATTGAGAAGTTCGGTAAGTGGTTCTTCACTTTCTTCCTGGCGTGTAACATAAGCATCAGCCTCACTTCCTGCCGGAGGCAGTATCACTTCTGGTTCCGTTTGAGAACGGCGGAACGCTAACAGCTAACGGTTTCACCCTGATCTTGGTGGAACAGAT
>DSBT01000222.1 GCA_011045915.1 Mesotoga infera | reverse complement strand
TTATGCCCCTTCACCACATTGTCTATGATGCGCAGGGCGGCTGCATTGTAATAGAATGCGTTGAAGGTGAACTGAACATTCATGAAAACCCTCTTGGAGTAATTACAAACAATCCCACATTCGACTGGCATCTTCAGAATCTATCGAACTACGTAGACTTGACTCCGGTAAACATCAAGAGCTCCAAACTCGGGGACTTCAAAATAGTCGGAACTGGAAACGGAACTGGATTGCTCGGGCTTCCCGGGGACAACACATCTCCAAGCCGATTTGTGAGGGCTGCCTTCTACTCTCATGGAGAAGTGAAGCCAAAACATTCAGAAGAGGCGGTAACTTTGGCCTGGCACATCCTTAATGCTCTGGACATTCCTGAAGGGCTCGTAGTCAATGAAGAACTTGGAATGGTAGTTTCAAGAGATATTGCTTATTGGTCTGTAGTAAGAGACTTGACAAACAAAGTCTACTACTACAGAACTTACAGTGACTTGAACATAAGAAAGGTGGAGCTTGATAGAATCGATTTTTCGAGTGGAAACATAAGATTTCTGAAAATGAGTCACGAACAGAATTACGTAGACGTGACTGACGCAGTCAAGTGAAAAAACAGTCGTGAAGATTTCGAAGGGCTCCAAGGTTATGTGAGAACAAATACGCGAGAAACAGCCTGCTCGACTAGAAAACGCTGTACGCTGCTGAAGATAGCGTTGCCCGTCAACGGTCAGCCGCCCTCCGAGCAAGAGTAGAAGTTGTTCTGCCTACGGCAGGAAACGATGCGCGTACAAACGTCCGGAGAAGTGATGCTGGCGCTTACTCGTCAGGAGGCATTCTAAGGTTTACCGTCAATGATCCTCCGTTCTCCCACAAAGTGGGAAAAGCGGATTATGAGGATAGCAGGAAAGGGTTGTCAAAACCGCGTTATGGAGGTGTGAAAAAGGGGAATGACGAGATCCTAAGGGCACCATCTATTCGCTTAGCAGGATCCCAACACCTAAGTGTTTTGGGAAGGCTTTCAGGGCAGGCTCACGGGTGATGAAGTAAGGAGTTTGTACGAGTGACATGGGGTGATAGCCTTCTCTTGCATCGCGTCATTCTGAGATGATCCTGCTCAGAATCTCTCTCTTCTCGTGAGTGAGCGAACTCTAGATAATGCTCTTTTTCGCTTGATGTTATCCAAGGACTGGTCCATGATCCGGGACATGCAACGAAGGAAGGTTCTTAAGATCGAGATGCTGAAACAAGTTCAGCATGACGCATTGTCAACAAGCAGGGATTTCAAGCTTCCACCGAGAATATTGGTGAGATTGATCGAAACAATGATCCTTTCTATAGGTTCAATGAGTCATCTGTCTTGAAGATCCACTTAACTTCTTCTCTCAATCTCTTAATGAAGTAGGACGGTTCTATGTTTAGTCTATTCCACTCGTCTAAAGTGTAGATCAGAATATCGACCGGAACCGGCAACATCGACAAATCCCATTCAGTTCCTCGTTTTCCGAAAGGAGCTTTGGAGTCTTTCACTACAACAATCCCATCAAGGTCGCTTCCCACTCCATTGTCGCCCCGAGCGTAGGAACCGAAGTAACCTATACTGAGAATGTTGGAATCCCGCTTCAACGTCTCTGACCACTTAAAAAACGAATCGACTACAGCCTCTTTACTTGGCCATTTCATTATTGACGAATTCAACAATCTCACCGGCATATGCAATAGCCTCCTCACTTTGCTTGCTTCCAAAATACTCAAAGGGAGAGCCTTCGGGATGACTATTCGGATATCTCGCAGGTATGTAAGAATTGTCAAGAATTCTCGCCTTATCCAATAAATCGTCGGGCAGCACAATTCCTTTAGGAAGTTCTTGAATCAGTTTGCTTACCATGTGCCCCCACGCTTCCTGACCCAAAGAAAGATGGAGAGCCTTTACTGCCTTTTCTGCCGCTTGCTGTGACGCAAAGCA
>DSBT01000221.1 GCA_011045915.1 Mesotoga infera | reverse complement strand
TACGTTATCCGTGACGCTCGATGAGAAAGAATCCGAAGAGATTGGCGAAGGGTTCAGAGACCATCAGCCGCCCGAAGACTTTCTCTCGTACTTGAAGAGAAGCATAAAAAAGAGCGAGAACCCCCTGGTCGTGGGTAACATCGAGCAGTCTTCCAGCTGATGATTGCATTACATACAGAAGATAATTTCCCTTACCGGAATCCCCAGAGAAGTTTGGTGTTGAATCTATACCAGAGGATCGTTACTCTGATTACACTATGGCTTCCCGCTGTGAAAGACCATAGGTCGCAATTCGCGGGGGCCTCCGATTCAATATGCTTGCACACGGTAGTTTGGAAAGAGCCCTCTCCTCAATGAAGTCTGGAAATCTCTGAGAAACTTTTGCATCAGCTATGGGTTAACCTTCTGTATGACTACTTTTTTTGTGGAAGTGATGATCTTTCGGCTGTTTCTGGCTTATAGCTGTCGAACCGGGACTACTCTAGAGAATGCATCTGGCGTAGTGGTCCTCGCCAATCTTCTTGATCTCCGGTATCTGCGTAGAACACGTTTCTCTGGCGAACGGACAGCGTGGGTGGAAGCGGCAACCGCCGGGAGGGTCGATTAGCGAGGGGATGTCTCCTCCGGTTGTCAGTGGTTTACGCTTGAGTCCAATTTCAGGAGCTGGAGCGGCCGATTTCAACAGTCTCGTATACGGGTGAAAGGAGTTGTTTATCACTTCTTCTGCCGGACCGATCTCCATGATCATGCCGGCATACATGACTATTATCCTGTCGCTCATATAACGGGCGCCTGCGAGATCATGAGTTATGTATATGAAGGATACTCCATGTCGCTCTTTGAGGTTTAGCATCATGTTCATAATGCTCATCCTGTTGGATACGTCGAGCATTGAAGTGGGCTCGTCGGCCAGAATGAGGTCTGGCTCGACAGAGAAGGCTCTTGCGATATTCACCCTTTGTCTCTGACCGCCAGATAGTTCATGGGGAAACTTGCGAGTGAACTGCTCCGGCGGCTCAAGGCCTACCTGAGTGAGTATGTTGTCTACCATTTCCTGTACCGATCTCTTTTCTTTCGCAATCTTGTGAATAATGAACGGCCGTTCCATAATCCCGCCTATCGTTCTTGTCGGATTCAATGCTCCGAAAGGGTCCTGAAATATCATCTGGACCCTCTTGTGGTGTTTCAGCTCTTCTTTTCGTGACATGCTGCCGCTCAGTTCTCTTCCTTCAAAAGCTACTCTGCCTGCCGTTTGTCTGTAGATCCTGCTTATTACGTTTGCAGTTGTAGTTTTTCCGCTGCCGGACTCTCCAACTATCGCGAGCACTTCCCCTCTTCGCAGAGAAAAAGACACGTCGTCCATTGCATGAACAACCTTTCCACGCATTCTGAAAGAGTTCAGGGGGAAGTGTTTGTTGACTCCTTCAAGAACCAGGATATTCTCGTTCACCAGTCCTCAGCTCCTTTGTGAAGAAAACAAGCGACGCTGTGGCGGTCGCCGATTCTCTCCAGTAAGGGACAGGACTCTCTGCAAATGGGCATCACCTGTGGACAACGAGGGTGAAATCTGCAGCCCTCAGGCGGATTCAAAAGGTCTGGAGGCTTTCCTTCGATTCCGCCCATCCGTTCTATCTTGTCTGTGAGGGACGGGAAGGAGTTCATAAGGCCTTTCGTGTATGGATGCAGGGGCCGACTGAATAGAGATTCCGAGGATCCGTACTCCACGATCTTACCCGCGTACATGATGGCCAAAGTGTCACTGATCTCCACAAGCAATGAGAGATCGTGGGTGATGAATATTACCGAAAATCCCAGAGTCTTCCTAAGCTCCTGTATCTTCTCGATTATCGTTCGCTGCACAACAACATCCAGCGCCGTTGTCGGTTCATCCATTATGATCAATTCGGGGTTCAGGATCAGAGCCATCGCAATCATGACCCTCTGTTTCATTCCTCCCGAAAGCTGATGAGGGTATGAGTTGAACCTATCTCTAGGAATGTCTACCAGCTTCAACACTTCAATAGCCCTGTCGCGAGCGTTTGATTGCGACGCTTCTCCGTGGGCATGTATTGCATCAATGAGCTGCTCACCGACTGAAAGAACCGGGTTTAGTGCATTCATGGCAGACTGGAACGCCATCGAAATATCGACCCATCGGATCTTCTTCATCTGCTCCTCATTGAGTTTCACCAGATCGGTGCCCTCGAAAATCAAACTGCCGCTTTCTATAGTGGCGTTATCTTTGAGAAGTCTCATGATCGCATAGGCCAGAGTTGATTTTCCACATCCCGATTCGCCGGCAATGCCCAGGAAGCCACCTCTATCGAGGTCAAACGAGACGTCGTCCACAGCATGGACAAAGCCGCTCTTGATTCTGTAACCGGCCACAAGATCCTTGCACTGAAGTAAAGGAGTCATCTCGCTTCTATCCAACTCAATCATCTCTTTCTTAGTTTGGGATTGGAGATCTCGTCGATGGCAAAATTCATGAGCGCAAACGAAGTCCCGATTAAAGCTATGCAGATACCCGGAGGGAGGAACCACCACCACGCGCCCGACAGAAGAGCTCCGCTGTTTTGAGCCCAGTATAGGATCGTTCCCCAGCTCACTATCGAGACATTGCCTAGTCCCAAGAACTCAAGAGTGGCCTCTCCCATGATCGCCGCCATTGTCGACGTAAAAAAGGAAGCCATTACAAGTGAAATCATGTTGGGCAGAATCTCCCTGAAAACTATGTAGAGGGGCTTCTCACCAAGGACTCTTGACACCCTGACGAAATCCCTGTTCTTAAGACTGACAACTTGGGAGCGGAGTATCCTTGTAGGCCAGGGCCAGCTTGTGAGTCCAAGTATAAGGACGATTGGAATAACTCCCCTGACCGTTATATACGCGGCAATGACTATCATCAGCGGGAGGCTCGGGATGACAAGGAAGACGTTTGTAAACAGAGAGATGATGTCATCCACAATGCCCCCGAAATACCCGGCCACAAGCGCGAGTGTGAGGGCGAGAGCAGTAGTGAACAGTCCTGTTACAAGCCCTACGGAAAGTGTGATTCTCGTTCCGTAAACCATCTGAGAAAAGAGATCCTGCCCGGCCTTCGTCGTTCCGAGCAAGTGTTCTCTTGAGGGTTTTGCATTTAGCGGGAGTTTTGTTGTGACTTTCTCATATGTGGTCGCAATCGATTGAGTGTAGACTCTTCGTTCTGTGAATTCATCG
>DSBT01000220.1 GCA_011045915.1 Mesotoga infera | reverse complement strand
GGTTACTGTCGGTGGGAAGGCGTTCTATGAAACTCTGCTGTTAATGGATGACAGGGATGTTCTTTTTGGAATTGGCTTCTTTCGTTGCTCGCAAGACATACTGAGATCTTTCGACTATGCAAGAAAGAAAAGCATACCTACTATAGCTTTGACTCACAGCAGCGTATCGGAACTTGCACTCAAATCGGAAGTTACATTAGTTGCTAACAGAGGCCCCGTCTCACTGCTCAACTCACTAGTCGTACCCATGGCGATATTGAATGCTCTCGTTCTGTATATTGCCGAGAGAGACGAGGAGAAACTCAAGGCTCTAAAGAAACTCGATGATATTCCCGATATCTTTGGGTTCAACGGGAAACTTTAGTCTCCAAATCCAATTTGAGGAGGTAGTCTATGAGAAAACTTGCTATCACTTTCGTGCTGATGATCTGCGTGGCAATTCTTTTCGGAGTGGAGAAGATTATGCTCTACACTTCGGTTCCTACAGAGATTATGACGGCTATTGCCGAAGCCTTTATGGCAGAGAACCCGACTATTGAGGTCGAGGTCTTCAGGTCAGGGACAGGTACCATCCAGACGAAAATCGCGGCAGAAGTTGAGGGCGGTAATCTGCAGGCTGATGTCATCTGGGTGGCGGAGTTCTCCTACTATGAGACTCTAAAGAAGCAGGGACTTCTGGCGCAAATATTCCCAGAAGAAGCAAGTGCACTTCCCGACAACTTCAAAGATCCCGAGAACTATTACTACGCCGGAAGGCTCATAAACATGGTCATTGCCTACAACACTAATGAACTCACACCGGAAACTGCCCCGCAATCCTGGACGGACTTGACCGACTCGAAGTGGTACGATAACTTCGTTATTCCCAACCCAGAGTACTCGGGAGCTGCAGTTGCGGCAGTAGGAGCGTTGTCTATCAACTATGGCTGGGAGTACTTTGAAGATTTGAGAGAGAACGAGACGGTAGTTGTCAGGGGAAACAGTGATGTTGCACAGAAGGTTGCTGCAGGTGAGTTCCCGATTGGCATGACCCTCGATTACATTGCCAGAGGGCTCAGAGATAATGGCAGCCCGATAGACATTATTTACCCAAAGGACGGAACGGTTGCAATTCCAAGCCCTGTGGCCGTGATGACAGGCACTGACAACATGGAAGCCGCAATGACTTTCATCAATTACATTCTTTCTGAGAAGGGTCAAAAAGCTCTGGTGGAGCTCGGATCTCTGGTGCCTATCAGAAGCGACGTCAATCCCCCGCCGAACACTCCACCTGCAGGAGAGATTCTCGATCAGGCCATGAAAATCGATTGGAAGGCAATTGAAGAACTTACCACAGAGATAAATACGAAGTTTGCAGACATAATGTTATTCTAGTGAAGCAAGGCCCGGCCGGTGCGGCGACCGGGCCTTTCGTTTTGCGTTGGAGAGTGATCTCATGTATCAAAAGAGGTTTAGAGCCGATCCGCTGATACTCGGAAGTACTTTCGTGATAATTGGAGTTCTCATAGTCTTTCCTTTCACGCTATTGTTCATAAACAGTCTGAAGCGGACGGGGTCTTCACTTTGCAGAATTATATTACCGTTTTTCAGGCGAATAGGAACTACACGGCTCTCTTCAACAGTTTGAAGCTGGGTTTTTTCACATCTCTGTTCTCAGCTCTGCTGGGAGCTCCCTTGGCATGGCTCGTGACGAGGACAAATCTCCCCTTCGCAAGGCTTTTTAAGACGCTCTTTATTCTTCCGTACATGATTCCTCCCTTTGTTGGAGCGATCGCCTGGTCGCAGCTTCTAAACAGGAGAAATGGATACATCAATTCTTGGGCAGCTTCGCTTTTTGGACTTGAAGGCCATGTCTTTGACGTCAACACTATGCCCGGTCTCATATGGGTGATGACTCTCTATCTCTATCCGTTCGTCTTCATAACTGTTACCGGAGCTCTCGAAAGGATGGATCCCACCTTGGAGGAAGCCGCGCGGACTTGTGGCGCGAAAACTATGAGGATTATGAGAGATATTACACTGCCGCTTGTCGCTCCAAGCATTGCCGGAGGCGCGCTTCTTGTTTTTGCTTCGACAATCGCGAATTTCGGGATTCCTGCGTTAATAGGTATGCAGGGCAGAGTGTATGTCCTCACGACCATGATCTACTCATACATGCGCAGTCGTGGGTTCACGGGAATAGCAATGGCTTCTGCGCTATCAATCTTATTGATGTCGATCTCTGTCGGAGCTTTGTTGTTGAACAACCT
>DSBT01000219.1 GCA_011045915.1 Mesotoga infera | reverse complement strand
TCTGTAGACCAGTCGGTGACAAATTCGCCGATTTCACCGGCTCCACCGACGCATCCTCTGTAAACCGAATCATTTATGACAATACCTGAGCCGATACCGGTTCCGATCGAAACCAGAATCACATCATTGTACTCCTTTGCAGAACCGATCCATGACTCTCCGAAGGCGGCAAGTGTAACATCGTTTTCGATCAGCGTCGAAATACCGAACTTCTTCTCGACCGGAGTCTTGAGATCAAGATCGCCGATGTCGAAGGAGGGCATGTATTTTATCTTCTGCGTAACCCTGTCTACCGTACCGGGAATGCCTAAAGAGATTCCCAGCACCTTCTCTTTTCCGACTCCCTCTATGTAACTCTCAAGCCTCTCATTCAACTCATCTACCAGACCCCTTTCGGTGCGAAGAAGGTCAGTGGCAATAGTGTCGCGTTTTAAGATATTTCCGTCGAGATCGATCAACGCGAAGATACTCTTAGTTCCGCCTATGTCAACACTGAGTACGTTTCTGTAGTCTTTTGCGAAAGAGATATTTATAGGTTTCCTGCCACCGGAAGATTTGCTCTGTCCGAGCCCGTTCTCTCTAACAACTCCCTCTTTAACCAGGTCGTTGACAATTGAAGATATGGTCGGTTTGCTGAGCCCGGTCAGTTTCGCTATCTGGACTCGAGAAGTACTCTTCTTTTCTCTAATTATCCTCAGAATTTCACTCGTTCTGATCTCAGTAAGTTTCGATACCACTTCTTCCTCCCGCTTCCTTCCTTCATCCTCTTCTCCGCCGATTCTTGACTGACAACCGGGAGATCGCTTACAGAAAACACCAGAAGGACATCATCCAAGTTGGTAAATAAAAACTACTAACTAATTCAATTGAATTATAGTCCTTGAAGCGTCAATGCCAAAGGGCAAGCTGGCTCGACGGCGCGGATCCTACAAGCAGGATTTGACTACTAATCACTTTCACTCTTCTCTCTTGAACCGTAGTCGAGTGGTAAAAATGTTAGAGATGATTTCTCCATACTCTAAAACAATTCCACCTTCTTCCTGCAAATCTTCGTCAACCCATGTTCCTTCAGATGAAGGTGCGTGAGTCTTGCATTTCAATGGACACAAGAACGGCTCTTTGAGAGAATGCTTCTGCTGTGAATCGAAGGCCGAACTCAGAAGCTCTTCATTGTGGCTGCAATAATCACCGTACTCCCTATGATCGTTTTCGGTCTGCTTGTGCAAAACGACCTCGTTCGAGGCCTTACAATGGGAAGCTCCAAGTAAACCCTGGATTCAAGCTTGACAGGTTACTGTCCAAAAGAAGAAGCCGGAAAAAACCATGGTTGATCGCTTCCTTCAACAAATTCATTGCTTTCGCTATCACCCCGAAAACACTTACGATTCTTCAATTCATGGAATTGTCTTCAAGAACCGAAGCATGTAGTTTGTCGTATGGGATAATAATCGAAACGGGAAGACAGTTTTTGAACAGGGGGTAGGGGAGAAATGCCAAGAATGCTTGTTGCAACTGCGCCAGGAAAGGCGTCGATTGCTGAATACAGGGACAGGAAGATAGCGGCGAACGAGGTTATGGTCGAAGTCGAGTTCGCTTCTCCAAAGCACGGTTCGGAGATAGCTGATTTCAGAGGCGAGAGCCCGCTTATAAACGAACGTTATGATGACGACTGGAAGCTCTTGGTTCCTCGATCTCCGGATCAGGGAAAGGGAGTTGAGTTCGGTTCCTGGAATCTCGGCAATATGTGGGTAGGTAGGATCGTTGTAAAGGGTGTGGATGTGAAGGACTACAATGTTGGCGAGAGGGTCTGTTCTTACGGAGGAATTCGCGAGACTCAAATTGTCAACGCCGTTGGCAATCACCGTCTGTTGAGAGTTCCCGAGGCCGTCTCCTGGAAGAGCGCCGTGTGCTATGATCCGGCTCAGTTTGCTCTGTCCGGGATCAGAGACGGGAATGTGAGGCCGGGTGACCATGTTGCAGTAATTGGACTTGGAGCCATAGGACTGCTGGCGGTCCAACTCGCGAAGAAGATCGGTGCCAGCCCGGTGATAGCGGTCGATCCTATTGAAGTCAGGCGCGAGGTTGCGCTGAACTCAGGTGCGGATTTTGTTCTAGATCCAAAAGCGTGCGATGTTGGGCTTGAGATCAAGAGGCTCACTCTTCAGACCGGTGCAGACTGCATAATCGAGACAAGCGGAGCTCCTTCTGCTCTGCAGTCGGCCCTCAGAGGTCTTGCACACGGAGGAACAATTTCGTACGTTGCCTGGGCAAAGGAGTTTCTCGGCGGCATCAATTTTGGGCGTGAAGCCCATTACAACTATGGGCGGTTGATCTTCTCCCGTGCGGCAAG
>DSBT01000218.1 GCA_011045915.1 Mesotoga infera | reverse complement strand
TTTGCTTCATTTAGAGGACACGGGCTTATCATAAAAGACGGTGAGAAGATGTCAAAATCGAAGGGAAATATCGTCAATCCAAACGAGTATTTTGAAAGCCATGGAGTAGATGCCCTTAGAACCTATCTGATGTTTATGGGGACCTTTCTCGAAGGCGGAGATTTCAGAGACAGCGGTATGGACGCGATGAGGAGATTCCTCAATCGTGTATGGGACATCGCTGCCATGCCTGAAGGGAAGAGCTCGACAAATCTGAAGATAAAGATGGCAGAGACTGTGGAAAAGGTCGAGTATTCAATCACGAATATCAAGCCGAACACGGCAATTGCCGCTATCATGGAGTTTGTTAATGAGGCTTCGAAAGAGACTTCCATCGAAAGACAGCTAGTAGTGGATATGGCAAAGCTGCTTTCTCCGTTTGCCCCTTTTATCAGCGAAGAAATTTACTGCATGAAAGGCGGGAAGAAGAGGACTATTCTTGAAGATGGTTTCCCTTCTGGCTATGAGAAATACGCTTCTCTGGCGAAGACTGAATTGCCTGTTCAGATCACCGGCAAGATGAGAGGAAAGGTTGTGCTTCCTCAGAACGCATCCCAGGAAAAGGCATTGGAAGCCGTAATGGCTGATGAGAAGCTCTCAAAAATGCTTGAAGGAAAGTCAATAAGAAAGATCATCTACGTACAGGACAAGATTATCAACATAATTACTTGAGTGTAGTGAGAAATAGTATATTCTCAACATCTAGAAGGAGGGCCAGTGGCTCTTCTTTGTTTTCCATCAATTTATCTCCGTTTTGATGTGGGTTTTCGTGAAACGAAAATGCTTGAATTTCCGTATCTTGCATGGTGTTTTACAGGACAAAATCCAGCTTCTTCCAGAACTGCTTGCTGATTATCTATGGAAAGTGGCAGATCAAAGTGGTAGAAACCATCAGGCACGTCGCGCTCGCTTTTCAGAGACTCGTATCTCTTGCGTAGTTCGATTTCCTCTTTCGCAGTATTGACCACGTAATCTACCTCGATATATGTTCCATTGCCTGCCAGACTGTGGAGAATCTTCTTGTAGAGCGACAACTTCTGTTTGTATCCGAAATGATGCATCGATTGAACCGAAATAGCAAAGTCGAATCCTTCCGATGGCAAATCAACTTCGAAGTAGGAACCGGTAATCAAGTTCAGGTCGCCCAGTCTGTCTTCATGTTTGATTCTAAGAACTTCGAGCATCTTCTGGGACAAGTCGACACATGTTACTCTGGCTGTCGTGTTTAATCTGAATATCTCGTCGAGTTCGAGTCCCGTCCCGCAACCGAGATCAAGTATCCTGATTCCAGAAGTAACTGGAACTAACCTTGCTACTTCTCTGTAGAAGTCAGCAGATTCCTTGATATTGTACTTCATGTGGGATTCGTATGAATCGGCTCTTCTGTCGAAAAAGGAATCCATTCTTTCAAGTTGATTATTTACTTCTTTTTCTCTGCGAGTCAAAAGACATGCCTCCTTTCTTCAGTCGCCATGATTTTCTGTCTTAATATTATTATAGAAGTGGTCAGGAAACGTTATGTTTTTTAGAAATGGCGAATCGAGCCGTGATGATTTTGCATTTCACGAAGATCAGACTGAACATCGCTCGAAAGGAGACAGGAATGATAGTAAGTGCGAGCAGAAGGACAGATATCCCTGCTTTTTATTCAGAGTGGATGATAGAGCGTTTGAAAAGTGGCTTTGCTCTTGTCAGGAATCCATTCAATCCCCATCAGGTGAGCAAAGTCATCCTAAATCCAGAAGCAGTAGACTGTTTCGTGTTTTGGACAAAGGATCCCCACAAAATGTTAGACAGACTGAATCACTTTGCCGATTACTGCTATTATTTTCAATTCACGATTACGCCCTATCATGGAAGTGTAGAGCCTGGTCTTCGCAATAAGAGAGAGATTATCGAGACCCTCAAAAAACTTTCCGGAAAGATTGGAGAAAAGAGAGTGATTTGGAGATACGATCCTATTCTGATAAATGCCGACTATAGTGTCGACCATCATCTACGGGCCTTTGAAAAAATAGCGCATTTGCTTAAGGGATTCACTGAAGAGTGTGTGATTAGTTTTCTCGATTACTATCAGAAGATCTCATCAAACCTTCGAAGACTTGATGCAAGGGCACCTAATGAAATTGAGGTAAGGAAAATTGCCAGCCACTATTCAGAAGTATCATCTTCTGAAGGAATGAAGCTGAAGACATGTTCAGAGACCGTCGATCTTTCGGAATATGGAATTAGCCACGGAAGCTGTATTGATGGGACGCTTATTGAAACGCTTACAGGCAAGAGGATTGATCGCCCAAAGGACAGATATCAGAGAGCTGCATGCCACTGTGTCGAGAGTGTCGACATAGGCGCATATAACACCTGTCCTAATCGATGTCTATACTGCTATGCAAGCTTCAGTGAGAAATCCATTCTTAGAAATCATCGTTCCTTCGATCCGAAGTCCCCGCTTCTTTGCAGCGAATTACAGAAGAGAGATGAGATTGCTGAGAGAAAGAAGTAGAGATATGCTCATTTCGGAAGAAAGCTGTTTTGCTCGTATTAAACAAGGTAATCTCTTCATCATGCTATCCAGAAAGAACTATCTTATAATCGGCTTAAGAGAAGAGTTTTTATTTAAGAATGCGGTAGGAGGGTTTCTATGGAAGAATTCTTAAGCGGAGATCTGTTCAGATGGGTGGTTATGCCCCTAATGATTTTCTTCGCAAGGATCATAGACGTCTCTCTTGGAACCACGAGAATCATAATGGTTTCGAGAGGCAAGAAAGAAATAGCTAGTGTTATCGGCTTTTTTGAGATTATTCTGTGGTTGCTCGTTGCCAGCAAAGTAATCCAGAGTGTTGATAACGTACTCTACATTCTTGCTTATGCAGGGGGCTTCGCAGCCGGTAGCTACATAGGAATGCTCATTGATGAGAGGCTTGCAATCGGGACAGTATCGGTTAGGCTGATAATCTCGAGAGATCCGACCGAACTTATAGAAAGATTGTGCCAGGCTGGATTTGGAGTTACGAAGATAGACGCTCACGGTGCTCGAGGAAAGGCTTACATTGTTTACAGTATCATAAACAGGAAAGAAGTGGAAGACTTCGAGAGAATCGCTCTGGAATGCGTTCCGAAGGCGTTCATGTCTGTTGAAGATATTCGAAAGGTAAGAGAGGGAGTCTTCCTCCCCAAGGATACGATGCGTCTCAGAAGAGAGTCTCCATTAAGAAAATCCAAATAGCTTTCCAGAAGCGTTATCATTTAGAGAGATGAGGGGGATGTCCCCCTCATCTCTTTATGTCATTAAAGATGTTGCCGTCTCTGATTTCAACTATCCTGTCTGTCTCTTCTGCGATTCTTCTATCGTGAGTAATTATTACGAATGTTGTTCCGTATCTCTTGTTGAGATCACGCATGAGGCTGAAGACCTTCGCCGAAGTATCAGAGTCGAGATTGCCCGTAGGTTCATCCGCAAGTATAATCTTCGGATTGTTGATAAGTGCCCTTGCGATTGCGGTTCTTTGCTGTTGGCCTCCCGACATGTTTGGAGCCAGATTGTTCCTAACCTTGCTGATTTCAACGACATCCATTAGTTCCTTCGCCCTTTCCATAATTTCCTTCGAAGGTTTAAGACCCTTAATTCTGTAAGGAAGGATTACGTTTTCGAAGGCAGTGAACTCGGGAAGCAGATAATGAAACTGGAATATGAATCCAATAGTCTCATTTCTAACACTTGCGAGTTCGTTCTTGTTCATTTTGTTTGTCTGTTTGCCTGCGATTTTTATTTCACCGCTAGAGGGCTGATCCAGAGTGCCCATAATGTTCATGAGTGTGGATTTACCGCTTCCGGACTGTCCGACTATCGAAAGAAACGACGACTCTTCGATTTCAAGATCCACACCGTGAAGAACTTCTGTCTTCACAACCGTTCCGTAGACCTTTTTAATATCCTTAAGCTCGACTATGTTAGCCATTTCGTATCACCTCAACGGGGCTGAGTTTGGAGGATCTTCTGGCTGGCACCATTGCGGCAATAGTTGAAGCGCCAATGGCAATGAGCGCGGACAACATTACAAACCCATAACTTAGAGAGATTCTGATGATCGGTTCTCCGTCAGTCCCTACGGCAAAGGTGGAGAACATTATTACAAGCAGGATTCCAAATGCAATTCCGACTACTGCTCCCACAATACCTAGAGAGAGTCCCTGAAAGAGAAAAACGAAACTCGTCGTGGAATCCTTAAGGCCCATAGCTTTCAGGATTCCAATCTGCCTTGACTTCTGGACTACAGTTATTGCAAGCACGCTTGCTATTCCAAGGGAAACGGCTATGATCACGAACACCTGAATCATTATGCTTGAGACGCTCTGCCCGTTCAGTCCGGAGAGGAGGTCTTCGTTCTGAGATTTCCAATCAGTGACAAGTAAAGCAGGCCTCGAAAGACGTTCAGTAATGACTGAGGCGTTTTCATCGGCTCTGAAGACCTCACTCACCTGCATCTCTATCGATGTGACTGTATCACCAAGTTTCCCAACTGACTGAGCGGTGCCAATTGTTGAGATCAGCCAGTTCTTGTTAAGGCTTGCAACACCCAGATCGAAAACACCGACTACCTTCAGAATCTCAACTGCTCTATCCGGAGTGAAGATTGTGATTTCTCCTCCAAGGGTCACATCGAGCTCATCTTTAAGACCCTTGCCGATAATGATTTCTCCGTCGCCTTCAGGAAGGTTGCCATCAATGAGGCGACTATCCGTCCTGTAAATAACATGCGACTCGGGGAACTGCAGACCTCGGAGCAGAACAGATAAGGTTCTGTCGCCGCTGCTTATGAAGACAGGAACATCTGCGCTTGCAGAAAGAGCCGTCAGATTTGTTGGCAAATCAAGAGAAGAGATATCCGAAATTATGCCTTGCCAGTCTTCTACTTTGTTGTTTTCCGGAGAGGAGATAGTCATCTGCGAAGAGCTTCCGATTGTCGTATCCACCAGGTCTTTTTGGAGTCCCTGGATAAGCGAGCCTATGAATACCTGAACGGAAACACCTATGGCAATTCCCATTACTATGAGAAGAGTTTGGGTCTTGCTGGAAGATAGAAAGCGCATCGCAATCGAAAAAGCCAATCTCATTTTACATCACACTTCCCCAGAGCTAGAATCTCTCTCGGATCTTTCAGGAAGATATCTGCACCGACTTCCTTCCAGTAGTCTGGATTTTTCTCGAATGCATTTCCACCTACAACAACTCTCGATTTCCCGCCGGCTTCTTTAATTCGCGAAATCATCCTTCGTGTGTTTATTAGGTTGTAGTAGTTTGAAACACTAATCGCAACGTACGATAGACTCAGTTTTTTCGCAGCCTCAAGGAAGGTGTCTAGCGGGGTATTTGCTCCGACGAATATGGAATTGTACCCGGCGATAGTGAAGATGTCCGAAATCATTCTTGCTCCGATCTCATGATACTCTTCAGGCGGGCAGAGTACTGCCACTGTCTGATCATTCTTTTCTGATCCATTGTCTCTTATCTTCTTCAAAATGTAGGGGAAGCAGCATTCCAAAACTGTTCTGACGATCGAGCTTCTAATGTGCTCTTTCCATATGCACAGTCTGTCACCTATATAGTCACACTCCCAGTCTCTTAGGGTTGGCGCAAGTATATCCAAATACAAGTCAATCACTTCAATACTTCCCGATTCTAGTGCCTCCACGCAGAGCAATATGGCTTTTTCCTTATCCTGGGAATCGAGAGCATCGGCGAAACCGCTTTTGATATCGTTCAAAATAGCCTCCTTATTTAAGTGAATCAAGCACTCTTGAATCTTCTTGATCGAGGACAATGCTTGCAGCTTCGAGATTGGATCTAAGGTGTTCCAGCTTTGATGACTTTGGTATTACCACTACTCCATCTTTCCCCAGTAGCCATGACAGCATTATTTGTTGAATGGAAGCGGAGTATTTGCTGGCAAGATCCTTGAGCAGTTTTTCGGTTGAGGTTTTCACAGCATTTCTTCTAAGTGGAGAATATGCTGTCATCGTGATTCCCTTATGCTGGCAGTAGGGAAGAAGTTCATTCATTGCGAGTCTGTCGTCAATGTTGAAAAGAACCTGATTGTTTACAATTGGTTCTCGTGAAACGGCAACAGCCTTTTTCAATAATGATGTATCGAAATTAGATACACCAATGAACCTAACTCTACCGTTCTGGACTTCGTCGCTCATAGCTGAAAGCGTTTCTTCAAGAGGAACATCAGGATTAGGCCAGTGAATCAAGTAGAGATCCAGATAGTCAGTTCTCAGTCTTTGCAGTGTACCGTCGAGCGCTTCGTGAAGTTCGTCCCTTTGCAAATGGCTGGGCCAGACCTTAGATGTGATAAACAACTCCTCTCTACTGAAAATGGATATTGCCTCTCCGACTAGTTCTTCAGTATGGCCTCCTCCATAGTACTCAGCCGTATCGATGTGTGTGTACCCCAGTTCAATTGCTCTTGATATGGTTTCAATATGTTCCCTGTCTCTGGATTTGTCGGGGATATCTCTTCCTCCTACTTCCCATGTTCCAAGTCCAACTGCAGGGATTTCTGCTTCTGTGTTAGCGAGAGTTCTATATATCATCTTAATCACCCCTGTTTACAAGATTTTACCTTAATAATTTGAAAGATTATAGCTGGTAAAACATTCCCATCTCTTCTCGGTAAATGTAGGTACTCGCGGTTTGAGGTATAATTAATTGAACGGGCTGATCACTTTGCAAAAACAGTTCTTTATGGTCATTCAAAAACGGCTTTTCCAGAAATCAGGATCTACATCTGGTACCTTCCTATGTTAGTTGTTAACGGAATCCAAGAAACCAGACGAAGGAGGGAGCGCCATGTACATTGTGTGCGATTTGAGGTATGCTGTGTCTGAAAGTAGATCCACAGAGGCTTTGAAAATGATACTTGAGACGCTCTCAAAGAAGTTGCTTCTGGGAGCCCAAGGTGACACGCTCAATATGAGAGCCGAGACGGAAGATACTATTGAAGTTCAAATCATGGCTCTCAAAGGATCTTGTTCTTTCGAAGAAGTAGTGCCACGGATCAACGAGTACCTTTCATTGATCTCAAGAGCGCTGGAAGTGAGTTTCCCCGATTACAGAGTAGTTAGTTCATACATCTATCCAGATGGTGAAGAAACGCCATATCTACTCTGTTAAAGACATAAAAAGAGGGCCGGTGGCCCTCTTTTTTGTTTGGTTGACAAATCAAAGAGATAAAAGTATAATAATTGTGTAGCTAATAATAATGATTCTAAGTATGGAGGTGCTTTATGGAAAAGAGAATTCCATTGATCGGTGAAGATTTTCCAGAGATGAGAGTCAAGACAACTCACGGGGTCGTAACTTTGCCGGAAGAATACAAAGGAAAGTGGTTCGTTCTCTTCAGTCATCCAGGAGATTTCACACCAGTCTGCACAACCGAGTTCGTAGGATTCCAGAAGAGATATGAGAAATTCAGAGAACTAAATTGTGAGCTTATCGGTTTGAGTGTTGATCAGGTATTCTCCCATATTAAATGGACAGAATGGATAGAAGAAAAGCTGGGTGTCAAGATAGGATTTCCGATAATTGCGGACGAAATGGGAGAAGTCGGAATGACCTTGGGCTTGATTCATCCCGCGAAGGGCACGAACACAGTCAGGGCCGTCTTCATTGTTGATCCTAAGGGAAAGATAAGAGCTATTCTCTATTATCCGCAGGAACTTGGAAGAAACATGGATGAAATCTTGAGAATGATCAAAGGATTCCAGGTCGCCGATAAGAATGGAGTGGCAATTCCTGCAGATTGGCCAAACAACGAAATTATTGGAGATCACGTAATAATTCCTCCTGCATCAGATGTTAAGACAGCCGAGGAAAGAAAGGGCAAGGAAGGCTGCTACGATTGGTGGTTCTGTCATAAGAGCCTTTGATAGTATAGAGAGCGAAAATTAATACAACAAAGCGGGCTTGCACCCGCTTTTTTTGTATTGAATATCTAGACTCTTCGCCTTAAAGAGAAAGCGCGCTCCTACCAGTCGATGATGTTATTCAGCAACTTCCTGTTATCAAATAGATCAATGAAATCTCCGGAGATATATCCCCATATATCGTCTGAGAAAAGGTTAATATCACCTATCGCCACAACCTTTCCCGAACCCACTGAAGCCGCGGCAACAAGCGGAACTACTATAGTAACTTGATCGGAGAATTCAGATGGCGAAGTACCGTTTCCTGCGACCACACCGGACAAAGATTCCTTGGCCGCCACACTCAACGGGACATACGAGGTCGGTTCAGCATATGCTATTGTTTGGGCCTCTCCGGACGTGTTCAGGGTCGATGCGGCTATCAATACTATCTTGTTTAGACCAGTAGTTAAAGGGTGAGCGTTGAATTTGGTAGTTGTAACCCAGATTTCCTCGTTATCGTAATTGTTCGTATTGTCATGTAGAAGATTATTGTTAAATTGGATCCCAACTTCGAGGTAAGAGGCTATGGCATTTAGTGGAGCATTGTCATAGTATGTATAATACTCTCCCAGTAACAACACCTTGCCTCCCCTACTCAAGAGGGTAACCAACCCACTCATTTCATTGACCGAGTAAGCGGTTTGGGGAGCCAGAACAATGACGATGCCATACCCTTCAGGAGAGAACCCACTCTCTGATGAAAGATCAACTGTATATCCCTTATCTTCTAAAGCCTGAATCAGCTTTGACATTTCGACGGAGGCTTCATCATCAATTCTGTTATTATGGGAGTCATCTATGAGAATCGTTTTTGGTACTCTTGGGAATGAACCGGGAAAACAGGAAGTCAATATCAAGGCCAGAGCAAGCAACATTATCAGGATTGACGTTCTTTTCATATTATCATCTCCAATCGAAGCCATGAAAGACTTCATTGAAACAAGTATATCCCCCTAATCGCTAACTCCAAATGATCTCGGAGACTCTTCACCTGGCACAAAAGTTGTGAAAGATGATAAATGCAACTGTGAAGCCGATCAATAGTAACCTTCAGCTGAAGAGGTTGCTTTTGTCATGGTTACTTAAGTTAATTGATGATATTTGCCTTGCTTTATTATCTTTAGTGCGGCTTCATTACAAAAGATGACTGCACTACCCTGTATTTGTGAATGGTATAAAGCAATAATCGTAAGTAAGAGCGTCTGAAGAGTGATAATCACAGCTTAGCATTCTTGACGGGTCTTTGGAAAGGGCGAAGTTATCTGCTATCATATGAATGAAAAAAATTTCCTT
>DSBT01000217.1 GCA_011045915.1 Mesotoga infera | reverse complement strand
GTGTTAGTAAACGGTCTTCTATAGACTTCCATGAATACTTGCTGGAAATCTCGATTGCGTTATCTCTCATTTGACTTCTTAGCTCTCTATTCTTGATTAGAAGCTCCATCTTTTCGGCTATGTCTTCAGCCGAATCAGGGTCAACGAAAAGAGCGCATGGTCTTTCATCGAGTACATCGTGCCACTTCTTGAAATCGGAAGCAATTATGGGCAATCCAAGCGCGAGATACTCAAACATCTTCAGCGGTGAAGACATCTCTTTGCTTCTTCCTCTATGCATTACCATCAGTCCAATGTCGTCTTGAGCCACGCTATCTAAGGCTTCTTCATAGGGCAAAAAACCTTTGTAGTGAAGTCCATCACCTGCAGCACTTTCCGACCCCAGTATTAGCCGCTTCAATTCTGGATCAAAAATCGGCCCAAGCAAATTAAGTTCAACATTGTAAGCTTTCCTCACAAGTCTAAATGCCTGTATCATCTCAACAATTGACCTGTCTATATCTATTGATCCTGAATAGACAAACCTTAAAACTCCATCGCTTGAAGTTCTTCTCTTAGGCTTAAGTCTCTCTACATTTGGATAATTTGGCAAAACTGCGAATCTCTTTGCTACTGGAAATCTTTCAAGTTGTTCGGGGACAACCACCACAATCCCATCAAACTTGCGAACCGCCCTTTTCTCATACCAATCTGCAAATCGAGAGACTAAACTCCTGAAAAGTTTCGGAATCCAGTTTTTCATAAAGATTACTGAAGGGTATTCTTCGTGAATGTCGTAAATCACTTTCTTCCCTGCTTTTTTGAGCTTCAACCCCAGAGGAATAAGCTCTGGGTCATGAAAGTGATAGACATCAGCGTTGACACTTCGAGCAATTTTTAGAGCATCTTTGGAGCCTCGAAGAAACCTGTTAAGTCTTCCTCCTGCACGAGCAATTGGCATGTAACTAATTCCGGCTAAAGAGAAGTCACCTTCCGGAGCAATGAAATGTATTTCATGTCCTCCACTGTGTAGTGTTTCTAGCTCCTTTCTTATTCTTATGTCGCCCGGAGAATGCACGGTAGTAATTACGCATACTTTCATTCATAACTCCTACAAGAACATGCTAAGCACTTGTCGAATAGTGGAACTGCGTTCATGTCATATAACTTTCTTGGTTTCCAAACAGCTATGTAAATTGCAGTATATAAAACTCGACGCTGAATTGCGAAACGACACTAGCCTAAAACTAATTCATTAACCTTCTCTCAAAATCCTTTCGTACTGCTCTGCAAGTCTTGTGATATCTCTATTATCTCTTACATAGCTGATGTTCTTAATACATTTCTTTGCATCTTCACTAAGACTACGAAGCAGTCTAGTAAGTGCCTGCGAGAATGAATCTGGACTTCCGGGCTCGTAGAATTCTCCTTCTCCAGTAATTTTCAAAGGTAATCCGGGAAGATCTGCCGCTACTATTGGCTTGCCCGAAGCCATGTAGTCCAGTAACTTGTACGAACTCACCGCCGGAGTCTGCATATCGAACTTTGCAAGCGGGAAAATCAAGGCATCTACTGACTGGATGAGACCAGGAACAGATTCTTTGGGAATCTGATCAAGGAAGACTACATTGTCGAGAGAGAGTTCTTTTGCCAGATCAATGAGATTATTCTTTTCCGAGCCTCTTCCGATGAAAGCGAATTGTAGATCCTCAGAAGCATTCTTGATGTTAAGCAGTTTGACTCCTCTTAGCACCGTTTCCAGATCGTTCGTAGGGCCATGTGAACCTAAATAAGCGATTATTCTCTTTGATTCGAATCTTCGCACCAAATCTGTGACATCACTGGTTATCTTCGGTTTTTCAAAGCGTGAAGCATCTATCCCGTTTGGAATATAGACTACTCTGTCTTCTGTGTTGCGTTTTGTCACTTGACATATATGTGCCTCAAGACTAGGAAGGAGCGATACGATCTTAGCAGCTTTTAAGTATGCCTTCTTCTCAATTGCTCCAAATAGAACTGCTACAGGGTTCATCGTTGAAAGCTTTCCGGCACTGATTAGATCCCTTGGCCATACGTCTCTTATTTCAACCACCAACTTGGCTCCATATTTTTCAGCGATCTCCCAACCTAGTCTCCACGCATAGGGATGGGGACTTGAAGCAATTACAACATCGGGTCTATCCACTTGACTCGCTCCAAGAGCCCTCCTGCCCGACTTATAGTAATCAATACTGGAGAGGAAGCGATCGAGCCCATTGGACTCATATCTACGTGTTTCGAAGCAATGAAAGGACGGAGAGTCACCCGAGTGCGGAGAGCCTAACGGTGAGCAGAACCGACACATATTGTCTTCTGTGAGGTGCGAGTATGAACCAACAAATATCCTAACC
>DSBT01000216.1 GCA_011045915.1 Mesotoga infera | reverse complement strand
GGCGATGTCCTCAGAAAGGTCGAAATTCGGCGAACAAGAACTACATCTTGCAGAACTTCTTATGTCCCATGCCCGTGAAGCGATTGTTCGAATTGAGACAGAAATACGTATGAATTATATGTCTCTTCACGATAAATTGACCGATCTATACAACAGAGTCTATTTTGAGGAAGAGCTGAAGAGACTGGAAGGGTCGAGATTTTATCCTATCTCGATTGTATCGGCCGACGTTGATGGTTTGAAACTGATAAACGACACTATGGGTCATTCAAGGGGAGATCAGATACTGGTAGAGTTTTCACAGATTCTCAGGTCATCCTTCAGAAAGACGGAGTTGTCTCGAGATTTGGTGGAGATGAATTCGCGGTCATTCTAATTAGAACAGATGAAGAGACTACGGAGAAAATCGCTTCGCGAGTCCGGAAGACAGTTGAAAGATACAATATGGATCACATCGGTCCTCACTTGAGTGTATCGATGGGAATTGCCACAAGCAAAGGACCAGGGCAAAATCTTCTTGAGACTCTGAAGTTTGCCGATGACCTTATGTACCGTGACAAGCTTTACAGGAGCTCCAGCGTTAGAAGCCAAATGGTCAATACACTGTTGATAACTCTGGATGAAAAGGATCAGATTTCAGGAGGCCACGCCAAGAGGCTGCAGAAACTCTGTTTGAAGCTTGGAAAAAGGGCCGGTCTCAATACCCGACAGCTCAGCGATCTTGCATTGTTTGCTCAGGTTCACGATCTTGGGAAGGTGGGAATTCCTGATAGCATTCTTTTTAAACCGGGTCCGTTATATGAAGATGAATGGAAGGTGATGAAACTCCACCCTGAGAAGGGATACAGAATCGCAGTATCTTCGCCAGACCTCTCTTCAGTTGCAGACCTGATTTTGAGACATCACGAACGATGGGACGGAAGAGGATATCCCCTGGGTATTAGAGGCGAAGAAATTCCAGTTGAATGCAGAATCCTCTCGATCGTCGATGCCTTCGATGCAATGACAAATGACAGGCCTTATAGCAAGGCCAGAAGTCGACAGAAAGCTATTGATGAAATAATTAGATGTTCCGGAACTCAGTTTGACCCGGATCTAGTCGTGATGTTTGAGAAAATGATTAACGATACTTCTTTCTAGATGTTCTTGATCTTCCGAGAGATCCTCCTGTAGTTGAAAAAAGATATGAAGAGAGCCACCGCCACTGATGCAAGCGAGATAAGCAGCATCAAGACACTCCCGGTACCCTCTGCAGCACCACGTAGAATCATTGTCAGAGGCATTATTGCGCCGAAACTCAAAGCCATACAAATAACCTGATTGAGAAGAACGAACTTCGTTCTCATAAACGCGTTTGGATTGTCCATCTGATCTGGTGGCGACTTCAAGACACCTCTTATGCCAAGCAGAGAAGACGTCACGTACAGTACGAAGACTATCGGTACAACTACAAGGTAGCCTAGAGATCCGCCTCTAACCAAGACACTGGTGATGAGAACTCCCACAAAGAGAACTGTTCCAAACAGTACAGGCAAGGAGGCTTTCAAAGCAATCATTTTTCCCAGAGAGATCGGAAGTACCTTCGTGGTTTCAATGAAAGGGAACTCTCTTCCCATAAGAAATGCGGATTGAATTGTTGTGAAAATCGTGCTTATGAGAACCGTTGTGAATATTGAAGTAACCGTGTCATCTGAAATAAGGCCGAAAACCAAACCAAATACAACGGGATAGAAGAGGAAGTAGATGAGTTGCTCATAGCGCTTGTAGATCTTCAGCTCTCTTCTCAGCAACACCCCTCCTCGTCT
>DSBT01000215.1 GCA_011045915.1 Mesotoga infera | reverse complement strand
TCCTTCAAGGTTCCATCGCCAATATGAAGATCACTAAGGTATAGTTTTTTCACTGCGGTCCCCCTAGACCATAATACCCCAAATTCGCAGTCAAAATTCAATATTCTGTGAAGTTGCTGGTTCAAATATCATGGTAAAGATGAGAGAATATAACGATGAGCAGCTTATGGTACTTGCTGGATTTCGCCTTAGCTTTGCCGCTCTTATTGAACGGTTTTTGTGCGTTTTTCGCAGCTTTGAGCGTGAGTATTCTAATTAGCTTTTCTATGCGCGGTTACGAGGGAATTACTTTTTCCGATCCAGATAAGCAGAAGGCATCGGCCCTTGGATCCGCCTTCATTGCTTGCTTTGTGGTTCCAATAACAATCTTCATTTCTCCGTTTGTTGCTGTGCCTGCTTTCATCGTAACGCTTTTCAGGTATTTCTTCCTTTACAGATTGGTGAGAACGACCTTCGAGATAGATATGATAATGCTTCTCACGAAGGAACCGTTACAAACCACTAAAACATATGACAGACTAAAGAGAATTCTGGATGTGATTTTCGCTACTCTCATGCTTCTTATCTTCGGTCCAATTATTGGAATAGTTGCGCTCGTCTCACTTGTTACAGGAGGTAGACCTATCTTCATTTGTCAGACGAGAATCGGAAAGAACTGTGACGAGTTTGGAATGTACAAATTCAGAACTTTTAAGACAGAAGATGGTAAGGAACTGATCACCAGATTGGGTAGATTTCTGAGACCCCTGCGACTAGATGAGCTTCCGCAGATAATCAACATTATTAGGGGAGACATGAGTCTGGTTGGTCCAAGACCGGAGTTACCATCGTTTCACAAGCTTGGAATGGAGAATATTGATAATTATTCGCTGAGGCTTCTGGTAAAACCGGGGCTCACCGGCTGGGCTCAAATCAATTACAAGTACACGACTACGCTTGAAGAATACAGAATAAAAACCGCTTTTGATCTATATTATGTAAAACACAGATCATTGATTTTGGATCTGAAGTGCCTCCTAAAAACACCATTTGCCGTTTTCATTACATTGCTCAAAAGGGAAGGATAAGAAAAAGAGGGGCTGAAAACCCCTCAATACTCTACTTTTTCTAGCGCAGAATCAACCTTTCGGTATCTCTTCAAGCTCCTTCCTTCTTTGAATCACACTCTTGCTGTTGTCTTTGTAGTGCGTGTGGAGAAGTTCATGAGATAGATGTCCAAGAGGCTTTCCCAGGTACTCTTCATAAAGCTTCAGAATAGCTGGATTCTCATGGGACTTTCTGATCTTCGACGATTTATCAATGCTGTAGATTGCTTCCATTCTCTTCTGAAGGTAGCCCGGTTCGCTAGATTTTGGCTGACCGCCACCACCGATGCAACCACCGGGGCAGGCCATTACTTCGACAAAATGGTAGAATGCCTCTCCTGAACGTATTTTGTCCATCAACTTTACTACGTTGCTTCCCCCGTGAACTATGGCCACTTTCACTTTGGTGCCCTTCATGTCGATTTCGGCTTCCTTCACCCCCTCGAATCCGCGGGCAAAATCGAAATCGAGTCTCGGGAGCTCTTCTCCCGTATGAAGCTCGTATGCAGTCCTCAAAGCGGCTTCCATAACACCGCCTGTGGCGCCAAAGATCACAGCAGCGCCAGTAGAAATTCCGAGTGGATTGTCATATTCTTCTTCTTCAAGTGACTCGAAGGGAATCTTGTTCATTTTAATCAGCTTGCCAAGTTCTCTTGTGACTAGAACCGCATCGGTAGATTGGGAACCTCTAACCTCCAGGGTTTCTCTTCCTTTCTCGTCCTTCTTAGCGGTGCATGGCATTATCGAAACCAGATAAATATCTTCAGGTTTCTTTCCTATTTTCTCGGCAAAGAATGTCTTGACAAGCGCGCTCAGCATCTC
>DSBT01000214.1 GCA_011045915.1 Mesotoga infera | reverse complement strand
GAGCCATTCAAGCAGTGTACAAACTTCAGTTTGTTGTCACTGTCTCTGAACCTTATGTTGGCTCGTCTTGGTTGGAAGTCCTCGACGTTTGAGCAGGAGGAAATCTCTCTATAAGTGTTGTAAGATGGCAACCAAACCTCAAGATCAAAAGTCTTGGCCGAGGCAAAACCGATATCCCCGGTACAAAGAGAGACTACCCGGTAAGGGAGTTCCAACTTCCTGAGAACATCTTCAGCATCGGCCGTAAGATTCTCAAGCGCATCGTACGACTCATCAGGATGAGTAAACCAGACAAGTTCCACCTTGTCAAATTGATGGACCCTTATCATTCCACGAACATCCTTTCCGTACGATCCGGCCTCTCTCCTGAAGCATGCACTGTAAGCCGTGTATTTCTTAGGCAGATCACCTTCGATGATCTCGTCCATGTGTTGTGAAACAAGAGGCACTTCTGCCGTAGGTATCATAAACATATCGTCGGGATCGATTCTGTAAGCTTCTTCTTCAAATTTTGGGAGTTGACCGGTTGCCCGCATTGTTTCTCTCTTAACCATGAAAGGAAGAGCTACTTCCTCGTATCCCTTGGAATTGTGAAGGTCCAGCATAAAGTTAGTTATGGCCCTCTCAAGTCTTGCGAAGTCTCTTCTAAGAATCGTGAATCTCGCTCCAGATATTTTCGCGGCTCTTTCAAAGTCTATAAGCCCGGTTTCCGGTCCGTAATCCCAGTGCGGTCGGATCTCAAAGTTGACCTCTCTCGGTTCTCCCCATGTCCTAAGAACTACGTTATCTTCCTCACTCTTGCCAACAGGTGTGGTCGACGAAGGAATATTGGGAAGATAGAGAAGTTTGCCTTTCAGTTCTTCTTCTATCTGAGAAGTTCGGTTATCAAGCTCCTTAACTTCAGAAGAAATCTCCTTTGCTCTCTCCATAAGGGAAAGCGCAAGTCTCTCGTCTTTGCTTGCTTTTGCGCGGGCAATTTCCGAAGATATGCTATTTCTCTCGGCCTTTTTTTGCTCAACAACTTGCAGCGCCTCTCTCCTCTTCGACTCCATTTCAACGATCTCATCCAACAGCTCTGAGGTCATCTGCCTTTGCTCAAGAGCTCTCCTCACAATTTCGGGGTTTTCTCTAACCAACCTTACGTCAATCATGTTCTTTCCTCCTGCTAGAAAACAAGCTCTATCTCAACATCTTTGCCTTCAAATGAGTCGTCGTTTGTGTCGTATATCAGTTCAGCGGCCCAAATTTTTCGACTGTTCTTGAAATCGTCAACAAAGACATTTCCTCTCAAATTAAGGAGTCCCGTATCTCCAAAATACTCGAAGTAGAGCGTATCGACATTGAGATCGCCTTTGTAGTCAATGAAAATCAGGTCGGGCGTTGCTTCCCCGGTTTCCTTTGCGAAACCCTCATAGTATTCTGTCTTCTGATCGAAATTGAGAATCTCAGTCTTGTAGACATATATGTCCTTATCATCATCCTCTTTCGAGTAAATTACTGCTTCAACATTTTCAAGCAATGTGCCGGTGGAGTTCTCAAGATTGTAGTCAAGCGAAGAGGCGGTCGCCTCACCAGTTTGGAATCTTACAAAGGTTTCGCCTTCAGTGACAAAACTCTCCCAGTCAGTGGTACCCTTTGTCGCAGTTGCTAGTGGAGTCTCAACGTAGATTTCTCCGTCTTTGTTAATAAAGACATTTCCAATGAAAGTGAAGACCTCTTTCTGCAGAGATCCCAGGACTGTGTCTCCCTTTATCCTCACTGTGCTAGCAAAGATTGTTGCTGCCAGGGAAACAAGAACCAGTCCAGTTATAATAATATTCTTTCTCTTCATAAACTACCTCCAGACGATTATTCGTTTGCTTTCTTGGAGTCCATTATCTCCAGAAGATTCTTGACAATTACTTCGAGAGCCTTCACCTGATCGGACTTTATTTCAGTCATTACCGATTTCAGGTACTCCACTCTTCTATCGATAACTTTCTCTATAAGTGTTCTTCCGGAATCGGATATGTCGATTATGAACGATCTCCTATCTTTGTCGGAGCGTCTTCGTTCTACCAAATCAGCATCGATTAGCCTTTTAACAAGACCTGTTGTCGTGCTCTTGGTTATTCCAAGCCAGCGACTGATGTCACTCATTCTCTTTTCTCCATTGAAGAAGAGAACCTGAAGGACATCGAATTGGGCCGGAGTGATCGGGAAGTCCCTCAGAACCTTTCTTCCTTCCCTTCTAATCCTCGTAGAAATCGTTCTAAGATTCTTCTCAAGAATTGCAGCGTCTTCCTTTTTGATTTCATTTCCGGACATCACTACACCTCCAAACCCTCTGTATTGGTTGACAGAAAACGTTACTACTCAAGAGATTATATCATCATCTTTACCGCGGTTAAGACTGATTCTCAGGTTGCTTACGTTCATTCACGTATTCTGTGGCGTTTGTATCTTGTGCTGAAGCCTGCGAAATGGTGATGTATAATTTCAGTATGAAATTACCTGATGAAAAGTACTCTGAGCTTGTTAGATTTGATGCCGCTTACAGAGTTGATCACAAGATAATTGCTGGTGTAGACGAAGCCGGAAGAGGTCCTCTTGCCGGCCCCGTTGTAGCAGCTGCAGTTATTGTTCTGAATCCAGTAACAGGGGTCTACGATTCCAAAACTCTTTGCAGAAGAGTGAGAGAATCGTTGTTTGAAAGAATAGTCGAGAACTCAATAGTAGGTATTGGGCTTTCGTCGCCTGAAGAGATAGATCTCTACAACATCTTGGCCGCAACCAGGCTGGCAATGAACAGGGCACTGAGCGTTCTTTCTAAAAGGCCAGATTATGTAATCGTTGACGGAAAGTGGCTGAGACTGGATGTGAAGGGCGAGTGCATTGTCCGTGGAGATCAAAAAAGCTCGTCGATAGCCAGTGCTTCAATAATTGCAAAGGTGTTTAGAGATCGTATTATGGATTCTCTCGATTCATTGTATCCCGAGTATGGTTATAAAAGGCACAAGGGTTATTGCACTGAAATGCATCTGAATGCCCTGAGGGAATTCGGACCGACAACTTGGCACAGACTCACTTACAGGCCGATTCGAGAATTGATTCCCAAAGAACTTGTTTCACGCTGGTCAGAGGAAAATGAAGTAAGTAGTGCAAGGCTTTTTAGAGCCGGGTTGGCTACAATGGAGGTCAAGAATTGAAGAGGAAATATGAGGAAAGCGAATGGGTAAAACTCATTGAGACAATGGAGAAATTGAGATCTCCCGGAGGCTGTGAATGGGATATAGCACAAACTCATGAGACGCTCAGACCATATTTGATTGAAGAGGCATATGAGGTGCTTGATGCCATAGATGGCGGAAATGACGAAGAGCTTGCCGAAGAGCTTGGTGATATCCTTCTTCAGGTAGTATTTCATTCACAGATTGCTGCCGAGAGAAATGCCTTCACAATTACGGATGTTGTTAGGCTACTAATAGATAAGCTCGTGAGAAGGCATCCCCATGTCTTTTCCGATTCAAAGGGTTATTCTTATCGCCAGTGGGAAGAACTAAAAGCGAAGGAAAAGGGGGCAGACTCGACTGAAAGTTCCTCTATAGGCAAGATCAACAAGGCACTTCCTGCACTGAGTCTGGCTCGTAGGGTTCAGGAGAATGCTTCGGTCGTAGGTTTTGATTGGGATAAGATAAGCGGCCCACGCAGCAAGATAAACGAAGAGATAGAAGAGCTGGACTGTGCTATAAAGGGAAGGGACAAGAAGAAAATTGAAGAGGAAGTCGGAGATCTTCTCTTTACGATAGCAAATCTATCGAGATTCCTTGATGTAGATCCTGAATCGGCCTTGAGGAGATCAACCGAGAAATTTGTGAACCGTTTTCGAGATATGGAGAGTCATATTGAGAAGTACGGTCTGGAAATTGAAAGCATGACCATAGATGAGCTCAATCACCTGTGGGAAAAAGCGAAGGAGGGTACAAATTGAAGAAGCTGCTAATCGCTGCCCTGATGATTATTTTATTCGCTGCATCAGCGCTTGCACAGACGGAGGAGTTGTCTGGAAGTGGGATAGCCGCCAAGGTAAATGGCGAGGTTATCACCATGGATGCTTTCCTTTCGAAAGTATTGCCCAACTATACTGAGATATCAAAGAGGATTGAAGAGGTAGACCCTCTGTTTTCAGAGATGCTTCTGAATACTGAAGCCGGCCAGAAACTGCTGGAGGAATACGAAAGAAATTCTCTGGAGGCTCTGATCGAAGAGACTCTTATTGTTCAGTATGCAAGGGAAGCTGGAATAGAAGCCGATACCGAGGTTCTGAGAGGCGTTGTCAACAAATCGATCATGGATACTCTCGCAGAATTGGACATAGAGAAATCGGATGCGGATCTTTTCTACATTCTCAAAGGATACATCGATGGATTGAGTTCCTATGAGGCGAAAGTAGTTAGGGATCTAGCCTACAAAGAGGTTCTCAGTGCTCTCTATGAAGCTGTTACTGAAAGTGCAACTGTTACAGAAGAGGAAGTTGAGCAGTATTATCTGGCCAACTCCTCCAGGTATGCAATTGAGGAGGAAAGGGCCAATTTAAAAGTGCTCCTGTTTGATTCTTTCTCTGAAGCCTACTCAGTATGGAAGGCGGCATCTAGAGATGCTAATCCCGCTTCTGTACTCGACACCTTCCCAGAAGTTCAGTCGGGAAGTTTCACGAGACAGGAGATTGAGAATCTGAATCCAGAGCTTGTAAAATCTCTCTTCAAACCGACTAATGGCGAGTTGCTTTCTTCAGTGGTGACTCTTGACAACAGATATGCTGTTATTTATCTTGAGTCATATTCTCCGGCCGGTGCTCAGGGCATTGATGACGTAAGGGAAGAGATACGGCAAATTCTGATTGTGGAGAAGGAGGACTTGCTCTGGAGAATATGGAAAGAGCAGGAATTCAAAGCTTTCAAAGAAGAAGCTCTTGTAGAGAGATACTACGAGACTGATGGAGGAGAGTAGATTGAGTGTGACAAAAGAAGTTGTTATGAAAGCTCTGGGGGAAGTGTACGATCTCGAAATAGGTTTTGATATTGTCTCCCTCGGATTGATATACGGTGTGGAAGTGCAAGAAAACAACGACGTCAGAATTAAGATGACAATGACGACGCCTATGTGTCCTTTAGCCGGGCTTATGTTAGAAGATGCAAGAAGAAAGGTGAGCGAGATCGAAGGGATCGGTGAAGTCAAAATGGAACTTACCTTCGACCCACCCTGGACACCTGAGATGGCGAGTGACGACGTAAGAAAGATGCTAGGAATTTGAGGTTACAGCAATTAACGGAGATATCCAGGAAGAAACTGGCCGAGGCGGGAATTGATAATTCCCGCTTTGTTGTGTTATTGCTTGCGAAGGAAATTATGTCTATAAGTGAAGCCGATATTATCCTCAAGAAAACTGAAGAAATCCACTCTCCACTCGCCAATACATACCTTGCTGCGGTGGAGAGAGTTGCCAGTGGAGAACCGATAGATTATGTGCTGGGATTCAGAGATTTTTTTGGGATTCGACTGAAGCTCTCTCCTAGCGTCTTGATACCCAGGAACGAGACAGAGGAGCTGGTTGAGATTGTCATTGACGGCGAAAACAGTTCAAGAGTATTTGCCGATATAGGAACAGGAAGCGGAGCAATAGCGTGCGCATTGGCCAGGCATATTCCTTCCGCGATTGTTTACGCAACAGATGTTTCGAAAGATGCCCTTGCACTAGCAGAGGAAAATGCCTGGAGGAACGGTATTCACAACATAAAGTTCATTGAGGCGGACAACATAGAAGGATTAGGTTCTTTTCTGGAACATGTGGAAGTCCTGGTTTCTAATCCTCCATATATAAGGACAGACGACATTAATTCTCTGGATTCATCTGTAAGAAACCATGAACCTCAGATTGCGCTGGACGGCGGGAAGGATGGTCTTGACTTCTACAGAGAGTTTCTCAGACATCTACCCAGTGGAAAGAAAGTCTACCTCGAAATATCGCAGTACGAGACTGAAGGGCTTACTGGCTTGGCTCGTGACCTGAAAGGTTATTGTTGCGAGTTCAGGAAGGACTTCTCGGGAAACTACCGATTCATGATTCTTCATCCAGAAGATTGAGGACTTCACATGAAAATCTTTCCAGTTCGACTCTGAAGAGATGGTCAGCGAGATAATCTAG
>DSBT01000213.1 GCA_011045915.1 Mesotoga infera | reverse complement strand
TACAATGATCGGCGCTCAGGACATTGTCTCCGATGAAGCAGACCTTGTCTTGACAGGCGGCATGGAGAACATGTCTATAAGCCCTTATATGCTTGACAAAGCCAGATTCGGCTACAGAATGGGTAGCGGTACCATTGTCGATCACATGATACGCGATGGACTTACAGATGTCTTCAATGACTACCACATGGGAGTAACTGCTGAGAATCTGGCCGAGAAATATGGTATCAGCAGGGCTGAGCAGGACGAATTTGCTCTCGAAAGTCAGAAAAGAGCTAAGGAAGCCATAGCGGCAGGAAGGTTCAAAGATGAAATTGCTCCCGTAGTGATTAAAGGAAGAAAGGGAGACATCGTTTTCGACACCGATGAGCACCCAAGAGATACGAGCATGGAGATTCTGGGCAAACTCAGACCGGCTTTCAAGAAGGATGGATCTGTAACGGCCGGGAATTCTTCGGGCATAAACGATGGGGCGAGTGCGACTGTTCTTGCGAGTGAAGAAGCAGTGGAAAAGTACGGACTGAAACCGATTGCGGAAATAGTCTCGTTTGCGCAGGCCGGAGTGGATCCCGCATATATGGGATACGGCCCCGTGCCCGCCGTCGAGAAGGCTCTGAAGAAAGCATCCATGGATATCAAAGCCATCGATCTAATTGAGCTGAATGAAGCCTTTGCGTCGCAGTCCCTTTCAGTCTTGAAGGGTTTGACGGAGATTTACGGAGTGTCAAAAGAATGGCTTCTTGAAAGAACCAATGTCAATGGAGGCGCTATTGCGCTTGGGCACCCAATTGGCGCATCGGGAAACAGAATAATCGTTACTCTGCTCTATGAAATGGAGAAGAGAAATCTTGAGTTTGGTCTTGCTTCACTGTGCATTGGTGGAGGAATGGGAACCGCAGTAGTAGTGAAGAGAGTCTAATAGTTTAGAGAGCTCATGCGCTTTTCTAGGAAATAGTTCTTTGTTCCAATTTCTTTCGGAAATCATCTAAACAACCTACGTAGGAGGTGGGAAAGTGAAAAAAGTATTGTTTGTTTCACTTGTGGTTGTTGTAGCGTCGCTGATGTTCGCGGCTACTCCAATCAAGATCGGTGCAGTTGTTCCCCTTGGAGACATAACGGGTGATCAGTCTGCAAAAGCAATGAAACTTGCTGTAGAAGAGATCAACGCTGCAGGAGGACTGCTCGGCAGACCTCTGGAACTAATAATCGTGGATAGTGAACTAAAACCCGAAAAGGGCGCTGCAGCGATCGATAAGCTAGCTACAGTGGACAAAGTAGATTTCTTCGTGGGAGGAATGGCTTCTTCTGTCCATCTTGCCCAGATTCCCGTGATGAAAAGATATCAGAAGATCACTATCTGGAGCGGCGCAGCTTCATACCTCTGTGAGAATGCGATCGGACCGGATGCCGACTGGTATTTCCACCTTCATCCATGGGATTATCAGCAGGGTGCTAGCTATGGTCTAGGATGGACGGAACTTGCTGAGGCTTATCCTGACATCGTACTTGAAAAGATCTTCCTTGCCTATGAAGAAGGCGGTTTTGGAACGGCCTCTCATGAATCCTATCTTGCACTTCAAGCTCAGGCCGATCAGGGAGAAGGAACTTGGGCAGCCGTCATGGGCGACTACATGGGAGTTTCTTTCAAGAGTGCCGCTCTTGGCGGAGGGGACTACAGAGCAATGCTTCAGCAGGCTAAGACCTATGACCCCGATCTCTTTGTCTGGGCAGGTTACGATGCCGATGCTCTTCCAATGCTTCAGCAGGCGAAGGAAATCGGTTTTGCTCCGAAGTTTTTCGTCGGAGCGCCTCCAGGATGGCCGGCACATTTCGGTGACTCTCCATTGGCAGAGGGCGTCACTCTCTACGGGATGTGGGCACCAACAATCAACAAGGTAAGCCCGGCCGCAGAGCATTTCTGGAATGCTTACATCGAGAAGTACGACGAGGAACCGGCAACTTACTTTGCACCGCTCGGCTACACGAATATCTACTTCCTTGCTGAAGGAATCAAAGCAGCCGGTACGCTTGAGAAAGCTGCGCTCATAAAGGCTCTTGAGGAAGTTGAATATGCTTCCCCAATAGGTGAAGTCTTGAAGATGGCTCCCAGCAATGTGATAAATCATCAGGGTTTCACTGCCCAGAAGATTCTTCAGTGGCAGGGTGGAGAGCAGCAGGTAATTTGGCCGCTAGATCTTAAGACTGCCGAACCAATGTACCCGTTTCCTTCCTGGGAAGGAAGATAAGCGAATCTAGGTCGGGCATCCGTGCCCGACCTTATTATTAAAAAGCTGTAGCTTGGGTGGTGACTGACTTGGAGAGTATCTCGTTCTTGAAGAAGCACAGGAATGTCTTTCTCCTGATTGCAGTAATTGTCGTGGTGGCTATCTGGAAGCCTCACGCTGCTATTTACGGACTCCAGAGGGGAAGCCTATACTCATTGGTTGGATTGCCGCTTTCTCTAACCCTCGGAGTGGTAGGAATAATGAATCTTGCCCATGGAGATTTTCTCTCATTAGGGATCTATTTTGTGTATCTCTTTTCGACAAACCTGGGAATGGATCCTTTACTGTCCATAATTCCTGTTTTCGTTCTGTTGTTCTTGCTAGGAGTAGTGATCTATAAACTGACTGTAACGAGAGTTCTAAAGTCGGGTCATTTGAACCAGCTGCTACTCACTTTCGGAATATCTATGATATTGCTGGAGGCAATGAATCTCATATGGACATCAAGACCAAGAAGCGTGTATGTCGAATACTCTTCTTCGTCAACAACTATAGCAGGTGTTAGATTTGGCACATATGAGCTTTTGTACGTTCT
>DSBT01000212.1 GCA_011045915.1 Mesotoga infera | reverse complement strand
TGTAGAGCTTAAGTGCTCAGACGATCAGTCTTCATGGATGGAGCGCACTTATGAGCCTCCCCCAGACCAAATAATAACCAACATTCGGATCAGGCACTTACTGGACGGTCAACCGATAAGCCAGTTCGCAGTCGAAGCGCTTGACACTTTCTTCGTAGATGCTGTTGTGGAAGGGTTTGACCTGGTTACAGGATCCTGGATACCAGTAGAGCCGACACTCGTAGAGGCGAGACTTGAAAGATACGATGAAACCGGGGTGTTTGAGCAGATTTCGGACAGTCAGGTCTTCGCTCATCCAGACGGTTTCTTTCGGCTTCTTCAAAAATGCGACGCTCCTCCCGGAACATACTATCTAAAGACCACCGCCACAGTCGGGGAGATAACTCAGATTGAAAGAATTAAGATAAAAGCTAAGGTAATTATCTGACCGCCGGAAGGGCGGTTAGTTTTGGAGGTATAACATGAAGAACACAAGAGGATATGAGGTTCGAAGGGTAGTTGGACTTCCTGAAGACGATGACAGAGTGGACGTGAAGATCGGAGACATAGGAGATGTGGCCAGTGAAGATACTCTGGGATCGATCCTTCAAAAGCTTGTTGACGTAATAACCGAAAACGATGAGATTAGGGCAAAGATCGTCGGCGATGTGACAATCGAGAGTGTCGAAGTAGATAGAGTGCAACTCATTGATGCAGATGGCAACACACTGGTTTTCACCGAAGGCGGCGAGATAAACTTCATCGCTACGGACGGGAAGATCGCGACTCTCGGAACCACAACAGACGAGGCAACCGCCGAAACAGTCATCGGGCTGTTGAAGGCCTTGAAGGCAAAGGACTACGCGACCGAGACTACGCTCGACACGCTAAAGACATTTCTTGAAGTTCTCGGAACTACCGATGACGCCGATACATTGGCCACGATGGTCGGCTTGCTCAAGAATCTCAAAGGAAAGGACTTTGCCACAGAGACGACTCTTGAAGCCGCGAGAGCTTTGCTTGAGGCTATTAAAGGTACAGACGGTGTCAAAAAGATAGTTGACAAAGTGGACATTAAGGTCGCTGATGGCGATAATGTAGCACTCGGTTCTACCAGTGATACTTCCGCAAATACTACCGTGATAGGCAGACTCGAGAAGCTCATTGCGGATCTCTCTGCCCTTTCGGCTACGAAAACCCTTGCGGATCTCGAGACCGCCATCGAGGGTGTGACCGATTCCATAGAATCTATGCAATACGGAGGGCTTCCTGTCTCCGAGATGCGGACTGATGTGGTTTCTACTTCCACCACCCCGGCCGAAGCAAAAGGCGGGGTAACAGCATGGAGCGGTCAGAGGATCATACATATTCTCAACCAGGGCAGCGTGAACATCGAAGTGCTCACGGATGATGAAGCGACATATGGCCAGATCGTCTTCCCCGGGGACGTCTATCAGGATGTCGTGGATGGAGTGATCTACGTCATGTCCGCCTCTGCAGGAAGCGCGAGAGTGACTGAAAAGAGGTATGCGTCATCATGATTAAAGTATCTGCGGTTCTTCTAGAAGGGAATGTCTATGAGCTGGCCGTTAAGGACGTCAACAAAGTCCTAGACAGAAGAAAGGTAATTGCGAAGAGCGAAGAGGAAGCGCTGAAATATGGCCAGGTGTTTCTGTCCGACTTTTGCGAGAGAACGAAAACAGACCGAGAAAGTGTCGGTCTTTCCGCGAAGAGTGCAGTTCCTCTGGGGTTTGTGAACGGGAAACCGTATTTTGAGATCCTCGAGGACGGCACTCCTGTCTTTGAGTGGAGAGACGGGAAACCCGTGGTTGGGTTCGTGGAATACGCCGTCTTCGGATTTGAAGGTACTTCTCCGATCGTGGGATATGAAAAAGGCACTCCGATCTATCTGGTTCGAAGTACCGAACCTCCCAAAGAGGTGGTGAAGGATGAGAAGATATAAATCTCTTTCGTACCAGCGATTCGGAGACCTGAGATCGCTGGCAAGAGAAGTGGACATGAAATCATTCGAATATACATTCGCGACAGATGACGGCTCTTCGTCGGTGGCGGTGTATATCCCGAGATTCACTATTCCTAAAGGGATTGGTTGGGAGAGCGGGGAATTC
Organism: Mesotoga infera; assembly: GCA_011045915.1. Lineage (NCBI taxonomy): Bacteria > Thermotogati > Thermotogota > Thermotogae > Kosmotogales > Kosmotogaceae > Mesotoga > Mesotoga infera. The sequence goes on along the minus strand of DSBT01000212.1, from coordinate 3,501 downwards.
CCCGGTGACGATCTCCATCTTGGCGGCTTCTGGTTCGATAAGTACCAATGTAGCCACAAAGCTGCCACAGACTCTTCTCGGGGTATTGGAACCGGCCCGACGATCTCGCCGGGATCCACAACAGATGTAGCGGTTTCGCAGTACAGAAAAGTAGTATGGACCGACATAGACTGGTACAACGCGAAAACTGCTATCGAGAACAGATACACGGATGGCCGCCAATGGCATATGGTAACTATGCGCGAATGGGCCACAATCTGTTTTCTCGCCAGATGGCTGGTGGGAGACAACCTGCGTGGGAACAATTCATGGGGAAGAGATTATCGGGATCCAGACAGCCCTGAATACTATGGAGAACTTGACCCCGTTCAGCCGGGTTATAGCGGGTATGCTATTTCCAGAGTTCTCGCTGGAACAGGGCCGGATACGTGGTTTCACAATGGCAAAAAGAACGGAATCTGGGGAATAGTCGGCAACGTGTACCAGTGGAACGACTTTCTTGTAACCGACGGTGTTTGGGACAACAATGGCGCTTCTGTGTGCGTGATTCCGACTGGCTGCATCGCGTATCTGGACGGAGCGATCGGAACGGACGACCCAGTGACGATCACATATAAGAACTTGTTGAACGGTCCCGGGGCAGATGGTTTTGCGGTTGACAGAACGGTTCAGATCGACGTTGAAATAATGATGATAACAGGCGTCGGGGAAAACACCATAACGGTATCAAGAGGGGCGTCTGGCTCTTCGGTGGTTGCGCACAGCGACTCTGCTGCGGTGATGATGCCCGGAACAGGAATGGTTTTGGCTTCGCCAACATCAAGTCCCTACTATTACGCGTGGTTCAAGAAGCTCCGTACCGACTACCCGGATTTGGCGCTTCCATCGGATGTATCTGGAACGAGTGAATGGCTGGATAGAACCTACTGGCGCCTTAACGCTACCCGTGCGGCCCTTCGGGGCGGGTGCTGGTACAATGGGTCGTATGCCCAGGCTGGCGTGATCATGGGCCTCTACGACGAGCCTGCGACCCGGTACAGCAACATTGGCCTGCGCGCTGCTTTGGCAGATGAAGATCTGGAATCTGGATCCTGAAGGTCTGAAGGACGAGCGATAGCGAGGCAATAGCATGGAGCCGTTGAAAATAAAGCAGAAGATCGAAGACATGATTGCATATGCTTACATAGTTTTGGCGCAATTTCCAAAAAGCGAAAAACACACTCTGGCAGCCGAGATAAAGAGATCTATGTTCAGGTTACTCGAGTTAGTGATCGTCTGCAACAAAAAGTATTTCAAGAAGACCACCATGCAGGAACTCGACGTGGAACTGGATGTTCTGAGGAGTTACGTGCGGTTGGCGGTTAATTTGAAATTTGTACCATTGAAAAAATACGAGATATGGGCTGGCTACTTGACCGAAATTGGAAAAATGATCGGTGGGTGGATGAAGTCTATAAGGGTCTGAATTGTTTCTGCGTGCGGCCCTCCGGGGCGGGAACTGGAACAATGGGTCGAATGCCCGGTCGGGCTTGATCTTGAACCTGAACAACGAGCCTACGAACCGGAACAACAACATTGGCCTGCGCGCTGCTTTGATAATCGCCAGAAGAAGAATGCTTAAGGGCATTCTTTCAGAGCAAATGCCAAAGGAATTCAGATCCTCGCTTATAGCGAAATACGAGAAACGCCGGTGGAGAGCTAGTAGCGAACCAACGTTCTCCGCTGTTTCTATGGAGGTATATGTGAAAAGAGCCAATAACATATACGAGAAGGTCTACAGTTTTGAGAACATCTATCTTGCGTATATCAAGGCAAGAAAGAACAAGAGATACAGAGAAGATGTACTCGAATTCACGGACAACCTTGAAGCGAATCTTATCACCATCCAGAACGAACTCATCTGGAAGATGTACTCCCCAGGGAGGTATAGAGAGTTCGTTGTGTGTGAACCGAAAAGGCGGATAATCCAGGCGCCAAGCTTCAAAGACAGGGTCGTTCAGCACGCACTGTGCAATGTTATTGAGCCGGTTTTCGACCTGCGATTCATATGTGACAGTTATGCGTGCAGAAAGGGAAAGGGCACTCATGCGGGCGTTGAAAGAACCATTTACTTCTTAAGGAAGCTGGCGGGATCTTCATCCAGAACATATTGTCTTAAAGCGGATATCTCGAGCTATTTTCCTTCGATCGACCATACTGTTCTAAAGACGCTTCTTAGGAAGAGGGTCTCCTGCGAAGCCACGCTATGGCTAATAGATACAATCATTGATAGCAGTTCATGCGGATGTACCAGAGGGATCCCGATAGGCGCCTTGACGAGTCAACTATTCGCAAACATTTACCTTAATGAACTGGATACTTTTGTCAAGCATGATCTTCGCGCGAAACACTACGTAAGATATGTAGATGACTTCATAATTCTGGATCACAGCAAACAGAGACTCCGGGAATATTTAAGCGAAATAAAAGGTTATCTGGAAGACCGGCTAAGGCTTGCACTGAATCATAAAACCGGAATATTTCCAGTATCGCGTGGAATTGATTTTCTCGGCTATCGGATCTGGGCAGATAAACTCCTGCTGAGAAGAGCAAATATCCGCAGAAGTAAGCGAAGACTTCGAAAACTGAGGGTTCTTTATGAAGACGGGGCAGTGAAACTCGAGAAGCTTCGTTCATCAGTGGCGTCTTGGCAGGGGCAATGTAAGTTTTCAAAATCGTACTCGGCCATGCAAAGAGTAATTGATTTTGCGGGCCTTTCGGAGGTGTTCAGGTGAAAGACAAAATTGCTCATGCGGTGTTTGGATGGATAATTTCCCTTGCTCTTGGCGGCCTATTCCAAAACGTTGTGATCGGTTTGTTGGGTGGATGTCTGGCCGGAATCATTAAAGAAGTTGTCTGGGATAAGTGGTTGAATAAGGGGACTCCAGAGCTTCTTGACTTCGTCGCAACGTGTATAGGCGCCATATTAGGGCTGATTATGTTGCTGCCCGCGAGATTCTAGTTTTGGAGGTGGGAACAACATGGGGGGCAAACATCCGATGGAAGAATGTTACTTCCTTCAGAATAAGCAAGGCTTTGAGGAACAAATCATACAAAAAGTGACAGAAGCGAATAAACGGCAGATAACCGAAATGAACAAAGCTCAAGACGAAAGGATTGATGAAAGGCTGGACAGAGTCGAAGAGAACATAAAAGAATTCATGCAAAACGGCTTCTACAAGAAGTTCATGCAGGATGTATGGGAGATGAATCAGAAGCTAATAGAGAAGGCTATGGAGAACTCTTTCGGAATCAAAGCCAAGAAGATAGAACTCTGGAAAGCGATCGGACTTGCTTTGCTCGGAGCGTTCGGAATAAAACTGCTCGATCTCCTGGCAGGACTTATGGGGTGATGTCATGATAGCGCTTGAAGATATAAGAACCTGGGTAAAACAGAAGTCGGCGGATCCTCAAATAGAACCCGAACTTCTCTTCGCAATTGCTAGCGTTGAGTCTTCGCTC
>DSBT01000211.1 GCA_011045915.1 Mesotoga infera | reverse complement strand
TCGGGCAGTTGTCGTTTATTCCGTCGCCGTCTGCATCCACAAAGTTCTCACAGGTTGTAGGATCCTGAGTTCTCTGCATCGCCTTCGTTCCGTAACCTACTGCCAATGTCATTCCACCGATCAGAAGAACCGCTATCGTAATTAACACTATCTTTTTCATCTCTTACACCTCCATATGATTTTTGGTACATTCTCAGTCTACGGCCCGTTTCTTGGAGCCCGCTTAAAAACTGCTTAGAGGTTGCTTAGAGATTTGAAGGGCTACGAACCCCTGCCTCTGACTCCCAACCACGGTTTCTCCAAACGCGATATGCTATCATTTTTACACCACATTCAGGGATGGTGAAATGATGTTTGAATGCAGGAGAATAAGCAGTCAAAAGGACTATCTTGAACTTATGAAATTCTCTTTCGGTATTCCAGAAAATTGGATGAAGGTAGCTTCGAAACATGCTGGTGAGATCTTTAATAACGATCTAAGGGACCCCTTTGGGGCCTATGACGGTTCTACACTTGCCGCCGAGTATCTTCTGCTTTCTTTGAAGATGAGACTCAGAGATTCAGTCGTTGCGATGGGCGGAATTGGGAACGTCTGCACAAGTCCCCTTTACAGGGGAAAGGGCGCAGTCAAATTCCTTCTGAAGAGATCACTGGAGACTATGAGAGAGAAAGGGCAGGCCGTATCTCTGCTCTATCCCTTTAGCAGAAGCTTCTACAGAAAGCTCGGTTGGGAGGAGTTTGACACGATGCTAAGGGCTCAGTTCTCCCCTGGTTCTATAGATCTTCCCGATCAGAAGGTAGAAGTGACGATTGAGGAGATGGAAGATGCCGACGGCGAAATCAGGGAGTTCTACAATGATTATGCAAGCAGTCACTACAGCATGATCTTGAGAGACGAAGAGATGTGGAAAAGCGACTTTGAGTTCCGAACCGACAACGATGTTTCTAAGAAATTCGTGAAGTTCAAGAGAGAAGGAAAGACTACAGGGATGCTCCGCTATGTCTTTCTCTACGACAACTTCGACAAGGACAGCGGACTTAAGTTTGTGGTCACGATCTTTCTTGCGGATGATGCCGCAACGAAGCATGCAATGTTCCGTTTCTTAAAAGGTCTTTCTCTTCAGATCGACCAGATTCACGCCTTTCTACCGCCTGATTTCCTTCTCTGGCCGTATCTAAAGGAAAGGCCATCCGAGATTAAGATAGTACCCAGGACTATGATCAGAATCGTAGACCTCCAGCTGCTCAACGGTCTGAGAATCGACGCTCCGGACATGCGGGTCGGAATCAAAATCGACGACAGCCAGGCATCATGGAATGACGGAGTTTTCGAACTATGTGTTGAGAATGGAGAACTTAGCTTCTTGCCGAGTGACTCTTTTGATCTCGAGTGTGAGATCGCGACCTTATCTTCGGTTGTTGGCGGGAGCACAGACTTCAAAGAGATGATAGAGTTCGGCAGGGTTAAGGTATCGGGCGGCTACAAAGGTCAGGATCTTCCGAAGAGCTTGCCCTTCGCGCTTCAACACTTCTAGTATTATCCTGCCAGCAATGAATATGCCCCGGATCGATACGGGGCATACTTATTCGTCTGTGTTTTGAAGATTCACACCAGACCAAGTCCGCCGTCGGACATTATCACCTGGCCCGTTATCCAGTCCGATTCCTCCGAGGCGAGAAATACCATTATTCCTGTATGGTCTTCAGGATGCCCGATCCTCCCGGCCGGGGTCTTTTCCTCTATTCTTTTCAGTACTTCGGGATGTTGAGAATAGAAGGGAGAAGTAAATGGAACGGTCTCTGTTGGGCCGGGAGCAATGACGTTTACCTGAATATTGGCCGAGGCTAGTTCGAGTGCCATTACCTTCGAAATCGCAATAATCCCCGCTTTTGCTGCGCAGTGGCCTGCGTGTTCCTTTTCCGGAAAGAGGCCTCCGACCGAGGCCAGGTTGATGATCTTTCCACCGCCGTCTTTCGACATCATCTTAGCTACGGCCTGCGACAACATGAAGACTATCCTCACATTGATATGCCACTGCCTGTCAATCTCTTCTATTGGGTGATCGACAAATGGTGCCCTGTATATGTAGGCTGGGCAGTTAAGAAGGATGTCGACTTTCCATGTCTTTTCTTCCAGTAGATCTGATATCTCATCCACATCGCTTTGACTGTTTATGTTTGCGCATATCGTCGAACAGAATCCCTTTCTCGATTCTTCAAGTTTCTTCTTCAAGGCTTCGAGCTTTTCCTCGTCTCTGTCCAGCAGAATAACCTTTGCACCCTCGTTTACAAATGCATCGGCAGCGGAGCTTCCAACTCTTCCCGCTCCGAAGATAAGGGCCGTCTTTCCGGTAAGTCTCTCACTCATAGTTCATTACCCCCGCTCTGCAATCGGAGGAAGTCTGAAACTCCTCCCTCGCTTAATTGAAATTTCTTTCCAGTTATTAAACCTGTAAGCTGCTTCGCAGGCTGCTATTATGGCGTTTTCATTCGAAGGAGGAGTCTCTGGTCTCTCACCTCGCGAGATGTTGGATCCTGCGGTGCATATGGCGGCGGCATTGATCTTCAGAAGAGAAGAAAGCACATAGAGAGTAGCTGCTTCCATGTCGAGCTGTAAAGCGCCTGCAGCAATCCATTCTTTAAGTTTTCCGTAGATAGATGATGGGAAGTCTTCTCTCAAGAGATCGGGCTTTGTTGCATAGAAAGAATCGAGTGAAAGGCCGATTCCCACGTGATAGACCACACCGCCCTCTTCACAGGCTGAAATCAACGCCGTAAGTAGCCGGTAATCGGCTACGGCGGGGAAGTTCTCCGGAATGAAGAGATTTGCAGTTCCCGAGTATCTTATGCAACTCGAAAGCACGATCAAGTCTCCCGGTTTCACATCGTCTGCAAGTCCTCCGGAAGTTCCGACACGGATGATTGTCTTGACGCCCAGCTTGTTTAGCTCGACCACCGCGATCTCAGTCGAGGGTCCTCCGATTCCGCTAGAACATACAGTAAGCGGCAGGCCTTTATAGGTTCCGGTAATAGTTATGTAGTCTCTGTTGTTTCCTATTTCCTCCACATTGCTCAGACACTCTCCGATTTCGTATACTCTTGCCGGATCACCGGGTACAAGAGCTATCTCGGGAAGGGAGTCGCCGGAAATCTGCAAGTGGTTTTTCGCCTTCTTAGAATTATTCATGAAATCATCCTTTCAATCCCGTTCCGCTTATCCCCCTTACGAAGTACTTCTGGAGGAAGAGGAAGAGAATTACCGGCGGAAGACTGCCGGCGATTGCCGAGCTGAAGAGATTCGCCCAACTTGTGTTTTCCGTTGATCTATGTGCGGCGATGGCTACCTGTACAACCTCGAATCTACTTGAATGGGTTGCTACAAGAGGCCAGAACAGCGAGTTCCACTGGAACATGAAGACCATTACAATTACAGTGACTATGGCCGGAACGCTCAGCGGAAGAACGATCCTCCAGTAGATTCTGAACCAGGAAGCGCCGTCTATTCTTGCCGCTTCCATGATCTCTGAAGGCACTTCAGAGAAGAACTGTCTGAAAAGGAATATCGCAAGGCCGTTGGCTACGCCCGGAAGAATGAGAGCCCAGTATGTGTTGTCTATACGCAGCTGCTTTATGAGTATATATAGCGGTATAACGATGGACTCGAAGGGAACCATGAAGGTTATCAGTACTATTGTAAAGAGCGCAGCTTTGCCTCTGAATTCGAACTTCGCTAGCGCAAATCCCGCCATGGATGCTACAATGACCGTTAGAAGTATGGTCGAGACCGAAACGAAAAGGCTGTTCATGAGAGCTCTGCCAAAGTTTAGGTTGACGAATATATGTACGAAATTCTCCAGTGTCGGTTTGGTAGGAACGAAACTTTTCCAGGTCAGAGGATTGGCGTACTCGTAGAGCGGACTGGCAGGCCTCAAAGCGGATGCAACGACCCAGATGAGTGGGATCAGAAAGAATAGGCTTATAATGCCGAGAACGGCAAATAGTATCATTGTTTTCCAAAGACTTCGCTTCTTCATGATTCCACCTCAATACTCGAATCGAGCTCTGGTGAACCTCAGCTCGAAGAAACTGAAAACAAGGATGATTCCCAGCAAGATCGTAGTGATCGCAGAGGCCCTTCCCATGTCGAGATTTACGAAGGCGCTCTTGTAAGACTCGTACATCAGGAGATTTGTCGAGCCCATGGGGCCGCCCTTCGTAATTATGTAAACAGGCGCGAAACTGAGAAAATTGAAGGCCGTATTTGCAACGAGAACAAAGGAAATAGTCCTCGTGAGCAGAGGCAGCGTAATCTTGAACGTCTTCCTTAAAGTTGAGGCCCCGTCGATCTCGGCGGCTTCGTACAGCGTCTCGGGAATGTTCTGCAATCCTGCAAGGAAGTACATCATCCAGTAGCCGGAGCTTCTCCAGACGTTAAGAAGTATCAGCCCCCAAAGCGCCTGATCGGGAGAGGCGAAGAAGGGCTGAGGTTTGAAGCCGAACATGGTCAGGAAGCTGTTTGCCAGACCGTTATATGGATCGAGGACTATCATCCAGATTACGGAGACAACGGCGAACGATATCGCCGCCGGCAAGAAGAAGACAGTCCTGAAGAACTTGGTGAAGAAGTGACTGGAATTCAGAAGCAGCGCCATCAACAATGAGGTCAGGACAATCAGTGGATTTACGATTATAGAGTAGAAGAGAGTAACGGAAAAAGATCTCCAGAAGACGGGATCGTGCTTGAAGAGGTATTCATAGTTTTCGAACCCTACGAATGACTTTGTCCCGGTGAAACTCGTCATAGTAAGGCTCTCAATAACCGAGACGCCTATTGGCCAAATCTTGAACACAAGAAGAAATGTCAGCGCGGGCAGAACAAAAAGCCACGCTACTTTGTTATTTCGAAACATCTGCGCACCTTCCGGAATAATCTAAATTCAAGCACGATCCCTGGAAAACTATCTGTACTTTCTAAGTTCTCTGTCGATTCGTGCGGCGACCTCTTCAAGAGTGCTTCTTGGATCGGCACCGTAGTGAATAGAATTGAATGCCTCCCTCAGCATAAGCTCGTACTGCGAGTAGCCGGGTGTTCTAGGTCTTGGGACTGCGGTGGTCTCCATCTCTTTGACGAAGAGCTGCCACATTGGGTTATCGAAAACCTCGGGAAGGGCCTCGTAAACATCTGACCTTGCGGGTGCTATACCGTTCAGCTTGTGCCAGGTGATTACAGCTTCCTTGCCGGTAATAAACTTTGTGAAGGCCAGAGCTTCCTCAAGCTTCTTTGTCTTGGAGTTAATTCCAACATGCCAGCTGCCCGTTGGGGTAACTGCAACTCCGCCCTCGAAATACGGGAAGGGGGAAAGTCCATAAGCCAGGTCGGGGTACTGGAGCATCCTTCGCAAATTCCACTCATTTCCGAGCATCATTGCTGCTCTACCAGTTCCGAAATACTCGCGTGAAATTGCCGAGTCGCTGAGACCTTGGGGACTGACCTTCCATTCGTTGAAGAGCTTCCAGTAGAAGGTGGTTCCTTCAACGAACTCATCTGAAGTGATATATCCCTGAGATTCAAGACCGTCATCGGAAAGGACTTTCGCACCAAGTGACTGAACCATGGGGAAGATCAGATACGGTCTGTCTATCTGTTCAATCACAAGACCCCAGATATCTGTAAGTCCGTCCCCATTGGTGTCTTTGGTGAGTTTCTTCGCAATTTCGGCCACCTCTTCCCACGTGAGCCTCTCTTCTATTGTCTCCGGCAGGAAGGGAACGCCGTATTCCTCGAAGATAGCTTTATTGTAGAATATGCCAGCCGATGAAGTCCCGTAAGGAACCGAGTAGAAAGAACCATGATAGCTGCCCTCTTCTATGGAGGCATCGAACCACGCAGACATCTCCTCATCGCTGAAGTGTTCATCCAGGGGAAGGAGATAACCTCGTGCCGCATAAGAGGCCGTGTTTGGACCATCCACTATATACACATCCGGCGTACCGTCGCCAGCTGCCAGTCGGACTTCGATCGTCTGGAAAAGCTGGCCGAAGGGTACCAGTTGAATATCCACGTCGATTCCGGTCTCTTCTTTGAACGCATTGACGAGCTGCATAACCTGATCCTGGGGCCATCCCATCCATAGGACCTCGATGGTTGTGGCTGAAAGCATAACACCCAGTAATAGAACCATCACCAGTAAGAGCTTTCTCATTTCCCTACACCTCCTGTTGAGCTACCTGTCTCAACGTCTTCTAATGAGCTTGAAAGTGAATTTTCCCGACGGAAAGTAACTCTTCGAATATAGAACCTTTCTATCCAAAACGTCGTAATGAATCTGCTCCAATAAGAGAACTGAAGTATCCGCGTCGACCTTGAGCCTCCTAGATAGAACCTCGTCACAACTGATAGGAATTAGATCGCACTCGGCATATCTGATATCGATATTATAGTGTCTACCAAGTCCCTCAAAGACAGAATTGTGGATTCTGTCGGGATCTATATCTTTCACAATGGACTTCGGAATGTAATCAATGCAAACGGCAACGGGGATTTCCGAAGCGTATTTTGTAGTCTCAAGAACATGAACCAGACTGCCCACCCCCAGATCGAGGAACTCGCAGATTTTCTCTTCGCAAGCACATTGATCGAATCGACTTATCTCGCTCCTCGCAGAATGACCCTGGGACTCGATAAAGCTGCCAATGCTTGAGAGCCTCTCGATTCCTCCCCTAATAATCGGATATCTATCTGTAACGAAAGTCCCAATTCCATGCTTCTTGAGTAGCAAACCCTCCCTTTGAAGGAGACCGATAGCCTCTCTTAGTGAATTTCTGCTAACTCCAAGCTCATGAGCAAGGTCGGGTTCCGAGGGTAGTCTCTCTCCGGCTTTGAGTTCACCATTCAAGATCAGTTTTCTCAATTCGTTATGAATCTTCCCAGAAAGTGAGGCATGGGAATTGTGGTCGATCCCTATCTCCTTCATTCGCACCGCCTCTCGAATGTTGTAGGATGTCCTACAACTTAATATACACTATTCATCTTCAGAAACAAAGACTGTGGAAACCTTTTTGTCTGCGATTTGCCGTCATTGGTCCACTGTACTCGGAATCGGAATTCCGGCGAAGAACATGCCGGGACGCGAGGCCGACTGCGTCGGGAAGTGAGGC
>DSBT01000210.1 GCA_011045915.1 Mesotoga infera | reverse complement strand
ATATGCCAAATCTCTGCCTCTACGCCGGTTCAACAAACCCGGAGTTGTACGAGCTTCAGAATGAATTGATCGACCCGGAAAGGAAAATAGAGAAGGTCATGGAAGAGTTCTGCGATTTGGATGGCAGTGTAATTGTCGATGTTGGGGCAGGATCAGGCTTTCACTCACATATGTACGCAAGCACTGCTTCTATGGTTTACGCCGTGGAGCCGAATTCGGCAATGCTAAAACAATTGATTTCAAGGCAAGCCCGTGACTTCAGATCGAACTTCTCTGTGGTTAAGGGATTTGCTGAGGATCTACCCTTGAAATCTGATCTGGCAGATATCGTGCACGCGAGACTTGCGTATTTCTTTGGTCCGCCCATGAAATACACAGAGAGTTGCGAAGAGGGGATCGAAGAAGTCAAGAGGGTACTGAAGACTGACGGGTATTTCTTCAATATTCAGAACAATTACTCTTCCGGCAAGTATGCGGATTTCCTCGAGCTCTCATACGGTCGGGATCTGAAAAGCCTCCAAAAAGAGATTTCCGAATACTTCTTATCAAAGGGCTTCTTAGAAAGGGTTGTAAGGACGAAATGGAAAGCAAAAAACCGTGAGGAAATTGAAAAGGCTCTCACGCTCGAATTCCCAATCGAGAAGGTGGGGCAAATTATGAAGGCCTTCTCCGGCAACGAGTTCTCACACGACTTTTCAATATTCATCTTCAGGAAAACATCCAGCGTCGAAAGAGTTTAGAGTCTATCTTTTGGGCTCTTCGAATTGCTTATTGAATTATCATTGACACATAGTCTTTTCCTGGATCATCGGTAGTTCGTCAGTTCAGTAGTTTTCGACTTATTGCTGTGGTAATAATGTGAAATGATGAAAGATAAAGGATGGTAATACCCTGTACCGGGTTATGGTATGATACTTTCATCGGTAAGTGGAATATTTCACAAATTTCACATAAAGGGGTGGTGCAATGGCCCTGCAATTCATCTCTCTACTGGTAATCTCCTTTACCATCTGGCTGGGCTTTACTGGGAGTCTTGCTCTTGCCGAGATACTTCTTGGGCTTGTGGTTTCGATTGTCGTCGCCATTATCTTGAGCAAGTATTCAAGATTCCGGATCGGTCTCGACTTTCCTGTTCGCCTCTTCAAATTCGTGTTCTTCTTCCTTCCAATCTTCATTTTGGAAATGGTTAAGGCAAATATCGATGTGGCCAAAAGAGTCTTGAATCCTTCTCTTCCTATAAATCCTTCGATGGTCGAAGTTGAAACGGATTTGAAAGGGGAGATCTCGAAGCTCACTCTGGCCAACTCGATAACTCTCACACCTGGAACCTTGACCGTTGACATTGGTGAGGACCGTCTCTTGGTTCACTGGATAGACAAGAAGGCCGATGAACCTGAGAGAATAAGAGAAGAGATCTCGGGAAAGTTTGAGAAGAGAATAGGGGGGATCTTCGAATGATAGGCTTCTCCATCTTCTTTTCGCTAATTCTCGCCGGCGCCGTACTGACTCTCTACAGATTGCTGAGAGGGCCGACGGTTCCAGACAGAGTTGCAGCGCTAGATATATTGAACGTGATGATTACAAGTGCGATAGTGTTATTTTCTCTAATCGATGGCAATCCCCTCTTTCTAGATATAGCGCTTGTATATGCTGCGCTCTCCTTTCTTGAGACCATAGTGATTGCCAGGTATTTGGAGGGGAGAAGATGATAATACTGGATATTCTGGGATATGCGCTCTTATCCATAGGTGCATTTTTCTTCTTTCTTGGAGGCCTTGGAATGCTGAGGATGCCCGACGTTTTTAACAGGCTTCAGGCAGGGACGAAGGCGACTACACTGGGCTCCTTCTCCGTAATACTCGGTGTGGGGCTGATAAACCCTCAGTGGCTATTGAAGACAATAATCATAGTCGTATTCATAGCTATTACAAATCCCGTCGGGAGTTCAGTGATCGCCAGAACGGCCCTGAAGAAGGGAATAACACCGATAATTAATCAGGAATCTCGAAAGGAACCGGACAGTCTCCCCGAAGGTGGTGAGGAAGTGTGAGCGTATTCTCGTTCATAATCGGAGTAGTAATGGTGGGACTGGCTATTTTCGCAATCGAAGCTAAGAAGCTGCTGACTTCCGTGATAATGCTCTCCGCAATGAGCCTTCTGTCTGTCATACTGTTTGTAATCATGAAGGCCCCTGATGTCGCAATAACGGAAGCTTCTGTTGGAGCCGGTCTCACCACGGCTATATTCCTCCTCTCCCTCAGGAAGCTTAAGCGAGCTGATGCAGAATGAAGCGAATTATATCTGCTCTTATAGCACTTCTTTTCTTCTTCATGATCGTAACTGTTCTGAATTCCGACTCTTCTGATTCTATGGGGATTCCAAGATACGGTGAAGTGAAGCTCTCTGAAAGAGTCTCTGCGAAATACATCGAGAAATCGGTGAATGGGAATGAAGATGTGATTAACTTTGGAGTAACTGCCGACGCCGAGACCGGTTCGGCAAACATGGTTACTTCGATTGTCGTCAACTACAGATCATTCGACACCCTCGGAGAGGTGACGGTACTCTTCATTTCGGCAACAGGAGTTGGACTGCTTCTTGGAGGGGGAAGAAAGAGGATCGGTTCGGTGATATCCGTAAGTCCTGTTGTCAAGACTGCCTCTAGAGTGATTGCCCCATTGCTTATGGTACTGGGGATATATGTATTTGCTCACGGCCATCTCACACCGGGCGGAGGATTTCCCGGAGGAGCGATAATTGCAGCCGGTTTCTTGCTTCTCGTTGTGGTTGACGATGAAAAGAGAGCTTCAAAGGGACTGAAGATACTGGAGGGTACAATGGGACTTCTCTATGTACTCATAGGGATAGCCGGTCTGCTGATCTCAGGTTCCTTCCTGAGTAATTTCCTTCCCACGGGCGTTGTGGGAGAACTTTTCAGTGCGGGGATAATCCCCGTTGTTTACTCGATAATCGGTCTTAAGGTCGGAGCAGAGCTTTCCGGAATTGTAGATGACTTCATTTCGGAAGGGGGCGATGAGGTATGATTCAGTACTTCTCTATGATGCTTGTCGCCGTCGGCTTATACGGCCTTCTTTCGCAGAAGAATCTCGTGAAGTTGATTATCTCCTTGAATATCGCGGAGATCGGAGTCAACCTCTTCATTGTCTCAATTGGTTACGTAGAAGGGGGAGCAGCTCCTATTTTGTCTTCGGTCAGCGACAACTCATCGCTTCTTTTCGTCGATCCTCTTCCCCAGGCTCTAGTTCTTACTTCTATAGTCATTGGGGTGGGCGTAACGGCTCTAGCCCTTTCTCTTATTGTTTCTGTGAGCAAATCAAGGAATACGATAGATATCACGGAGCTCTCGAGTGGGGGAGGTGATAGCGAATGAATCCCGTATGGTTGATAGCGATACCCCTGGCACTAGCCTTTGTGAGCGCGTTTTGGAGGAGTGTCTCCGGGTGGGTTCTGATTATTGCCGCCTTCTTCAACGCCTTTGCCGGAGTCTTCGGGGTCATGTCCCTCACCGTTACAAGCTTCTCTATTGGCGGCTGGAAAGCTCCATATGGTATCAGTTTACTCGTTAACGACGCTACGAAACTTTTGCTTCCCGTCGCAAATATACTCTTTCTCTTTGCAGTGTTGAGTTATCTACGAAAAGGAGGAGAAACTGCGAGGTATTCGGTGGTTTTCTTGGTGGCTCTTGCCTCATTGAACGGGATCCTTTTAACCAACGATCTCTTCAACCTCTTCGTTTTTCTTGAGATTGCCGGAATCACCGCATATCTTCTAGCATCTACTGGAGAAGGCAGTGGTTCAAAGGTTGCATCTTTCAAGTATCTGATAATCGGATCTGTTGGATCGCTGTTGTATCTTCTTGGGGTCGCGATTCTTTACGGGGCGGCCGGCACACTCAACATTTCTGAACTCGCCGCAAGGGTATCTTCCGGGCAAATCAGCGGGGATGTCACATTAGTCTCTTCACTTCTTATTGTTGCGGGTCTTGGCGTTGAGTCGAAATTGCTTCCCTTTAACGGCTGGGTTCCCGACGTTCTGACTAAATCATCTCGTGTTGCGACATTAGTTCTTGCTTCGGTCTATCCTCTTGCGATGGTGTATGCCTTTTCAAAGGTCTTACTCGCCGTAGGAGACGATCGCGT
>DSBT01000209.1 GCA_011045915.1 Mesotoga infera | reverse complement strand
TGCAGTAGCTTCTCAGTCGATGAAGAGAGCTCTCAAGTGCATAATAGTTCAAGAGTGTTACGATAGCAAAGGGAGAGGTCAGCCGGAGATTCTTGAGAAGGCACGGGCCTGTGAAGCATATGGAGCGGAAGTAGCACAGTTGACAGTCGGCCCCGAACTCTTCTATTATTTTCTGTTGCTGCTCGAAGAGACTGGATTCTTTAATGCTTCGCTCTATACCCCGTACGCAATTGCTGGAATTGAAACGTTGGGCTACGAGATCGTGGAGCAGTCTCAAAAAATGATAGGAAAGAATCCTGATTACGTACTGGCAACGCATGCGGGGGGAGGCAATCTCACAGGAACCGCCAGGGGTATTCTTAAGGCTGGAGCAGACACCACTGAAGTCATAGGCGTGAGTGTCGATCTCTCCGGTCTTCATATGGCAAGCGATTATGACTTCAATAGAAAGTCCTTTACAACAGGTCATACGGGATTCGGTATTCCCTTCGCAGTCCTTCCCGACAGATCTGATGTTCCAAGAAATGCTGCGCGGGCCTTGAGATATATGGACAGATATCTTCTCGTTACGCAGGGCGAGGTTTTCTATGTCACCGAGATGCTTGCAAGACTCGAGGGTTTGCAGCGCGGCCCGGCCGGCAATACCAGTTTGACCGCTGCAATTGCTCTCGCCAAAGAATTGCCCGAAGAGAAGACGATAGTTGTTCAGGAGACCGAGTACACAGGAGCCGGCAAATTGCCAAGCGCCCAACTGACCTTTGCCAGAAACAATGGAATCGAGATCATCCGCGGTGATCCGATTGCCCAAGACTCTCCCGGCAGGACGATATCTATTCCCGAAGACTACTCACAGATCGCCTATAAAGATGTGAACATGACCGAACTAAGAAAATCTTATATAAAGCAGCTTCTGAAACAGGGGGTTACGCTGATCGAGAGCGACTACGATTACCTCTCCGCAGAACTGAAGATCAGTGTGGCCGAAGCCAAGCAGTTGGTTAAGGAGGTAAGCGGCAATGTCGATCCAGAGAAATGATGATTTCGAAGATAGAAGCTTACATCTGCGAAATCTTTCGGATGAAGAGCTTGACAGACGATTCTGGGAACTTGCAGAGAGAATTGTGGAACCCCTGATTCAACTTGCAGAGACCAATACCAGCCCTTCGATCGAACGCTCAGTGCTCCTAAGAATGGGACTGGACAGCTTCCAGGCAGGCGCGATTGTCACCAAGGCCAGCGAACATGGTTTGCTGGGTAAGGGAGCCGGAAACCTTGTAATCAATTATGCAAGAAGCAACTCGTTGACAATTGAGCAAGCCGTCGAAGATCTCGCGACCGGAAAGGGTTGGGAACAGTTGGCCTCTTCTTTCAGAGGGGGTGGACGAAATGCTGCCCGTTAACGAGAAGCTCAAAGTCGAAGAGATATTGAAAGATCTGGAGCATTACGTTCCGAAGAGAAAGGGTTGGACCTGGAGGAAGAGCCTTCCGCAAGGTACGAAGGTCGACGGTTTCAATTACGACGAGATTTCGGAACCTCTCGCGAACAGTATCGGTCTTCCCGCTTCTCACTATTTCGATAACATAGATCCGCAACCCGATTCCGTAATAACTTCCGAAATAGCGTCAGGTAGGTTTGAAGACGACATAAGAAGGATGAGAATGGCCGCCTGGCACGGAGCAGACCACATTATGGTCATCAGGACGCTCGGTCAGAGTCATATAGACGGCCTGATCGAGGGAACTCCCGAGGGAATCGGAGGAATCCCGATAACCAGGAAACAGCTAAGAGCTACGAGAAAGGCTCTCGACATCATAGAAGAAGAAGTCGGCAGACCGATTAACTTCCATTCTTATGTAAGTGGGGTGGCCGGCCCGGAGATTGCAGTTCTCTTTGCAGAAGAGGGAGTGAACGGTGCTCATCAGGATCCTCAGTACAACATCCTTTACAGAGGGATTAATCCCGTCAGGTCCTTTGTAGACGCAGCCGTTGCAAAGAAGATCATGGCTAGCGTCGACATGCTTCAGATAGACGGCGCTCACAACGCGAACGCCTCCGCGAAGAGGGCCTGGAAAGTCATGCCTGAACTTCTGGTTCAGCACGCAATCAATTGCGCTTTTTCCGTGAAGGCAGGTATGGAGAAGGGTTCGATAGCTCTTTCGACGGTTCCGCCAGTCGTTTCTCCGGCTCCGGAATTCAAACTGAATTTTGTCTATGCTCTGACTCTTCGCGAGCTTTTCAAAGAGTACAGGTTCAGAGCTCAAATGAATACGAGATATATTGAATCCGATCTCATCGATGCGACCAGAATTCACGTTCTTGACACTCTGATTTCCAGATTGACAAGAGCAGACATCCAGTCGACCATTACTCCCGATGAAGGCCGGAATGTTCCCTGGCACATAAACTCGATAAGGGGAGTCGAGACCGCAAAGCACACCCTGATAGCTCTCGATGGAATCAAAGACCTATTGAAGGTCAACGAGGAGGTTGTCAGACCAAAGATTCGTGAGATGAAAATGCGGGCAATCCTCATGATGGAAGAGATTCTCGAAGTTGGGGGATACTTTGAGGCCGTAGAGAAGGGCTTCTTCGTCGACAACGGACAGTATCCCGAGCGAAATGGAGACGGGATAGCAAGGCAAAAACACGGTGGAATTGGGGCGGGCAGTGTCGTTCCCAGAGACCCCGAGTATTTTGCGCCAGTGTCCGAGCACTTCGGATACAACAATATTCCCGATGGCCTGTCCTCACCCGATCAGCCGATAGGCGGCTGTACACTCCGGGACAGATCAAAGATTAAGTACATAGACGAACTGGATGAATCTGACAACGTCAATTTAAGGATTTCTCAGCAACTGCTGGATAGAGACAAGGGCCTTATAAGTCCCGAGGTTGAATGGTGGGGCGACGGATGGATTCAACTGGATATGACGGTCCCCGACGATCCCGATCATTCGGAAGCGGCAGCTTTGGAGATTGCAAAAAGGATGGGCTTCACAGACGCATCCGTAATAAGCAAGACGGTGCTGCACCCTGTTGAAGGTACATATCTTGAATTGAAGGCAAAGGTTCCATTCAAGATCGAGAGAGACTCTCTTAAACTGCCTGAAAAGCCAGATTTGCTGACTGAAGAGGAAATCACTTCTTTTGTCCAAGAACATCCTATGCGAGTCGTTGCAGGAACTGTAGGCAACGATGAACACTCTGTCGGAATAAGAGAGATTCTAGATATCAAGCATGGCGGAATAGAGAAGTTCGGCTTCAAGTACACCTATCTAGGAACAAGCGTTAGTCCCGAGAAGTTCATTGATGCGGCCGTTGAGACAGGCGCGGAAGCTATTCTCGTCTCAACGATCATCACTCACAACGAGGTTCATGTGAGTAATATGACTAAAATAGCTCAACTCGCCGTTGAAAAAGGTGTTCGGGACAAAGTCTTCATTATTTCAGGAGGAACTCAGATCACAAACGACCTCGCAGTTGCTTGCGGAATGGACGCTGGATTTGGACGTGGCACAAAAGGGATTCATGTAGCTTCATTCCTTGTGAAGAAGAAACGAGCACTTCTTGGATAAGATCCAGTAACATCGAAGGCGGCATATGCCGCCTTCTTTGCGTTATACTTGAAAAGATGAGCGAACAGATAGAGAGACTAATTGATAGAACTATAGATGAGATCAGAGAATTGACTGAGAACGGGAGGCTCACTGTTGCCTTTTCGGGAGGTCTGGATTCTACTCTTGTGGCCTTCCTGGCTTCGAAGGCTCTTGGAACCGATAAAGTGAAGCTTGTCAATGTCTGTTTCGGTCCTTACTCTTACAGCAAAGGGCTTGAAATAGTGGCGTCACTGGCAGATAAACTGGGTCTTAGACTTGAATTCACTCCAGGTTACGAGGCTCAAGAAAGAGTCTGGAGAACCGGCCCCTCCTGCAACAGATGTACACGCCTTGCTAAGCTGCCCGCAGTGAGAGGCGGGGTTATCGGCCTAATAGCGACAGGAGCAAATCAATCCGACAGTTGGGGGAAGACCGGAATCGTGATCAAAGACGGCTTCTATGCGCCACTGAGAGAGTGGACGAAGGATCAGATTAATCTGGCCTTGACGAATTCCGGAATTGACGTTCCGAGAATTGGAGAGGCACCTGTAAGGGAAGGCTGCAAGCTTAAACACTTGTTGAAGATTATGGCAAATCCCTCATTCCACGGCTATTCTGTCGCGATCGCAAATGAAGTCCTCCTGGACGAGCTCGAGGACTTCGATCATTTTCTGGCGAACGTCAAAATAATCGGCCCTCTCTCGAAAAACATCGCATTAGTCAATGTCAGTCCACTTCCGTCGCTAGAGAATAGAACAAGAATCACCAAATCTCTGGAAGAGATTGATTCGATTGATGAAGTAAGATGGGTGGAGGAACCTGCCGTTCTGAAGATAATGGCAAATCCCGGATTGTACAATAGCCCTGAAGCGAAGGAATGGGTTTTGAACGGAAGATTGGCCCCGGAGTTTTCCTTTCCGATTCAGGCCAGATGGGTGAAGTCAAAGAACAACCGGCTCGAGACATTTCAGGTTATAGATTGCTGGAGGTTGAAACATGATTCGGCTAATAGTGATTGATCTTGATGGCACGTTGCTGGATAGCGAGAAAAAGATATCTAGAGAAAATGAAGATGCGTTAAGACTGGCCCTTGATATGGGTGTGGCAGTTTCAATATCGACTGGTCGAAGCTATGTTTCAGGCCACGAGTATGTTGAACAGCTGGGAATAGATGTTCCTGTTTCCTACCAGAATGGGGCACTGGTCACTTTCGGCCACGAAGACGAGATTGAGATTATCTCGAAATCTCTCCTGGAAGCGAGCCGTGCAAGATTGATCTATTCCAGAGCAAAAGAGAAATCTTTGAACATCCTTGTCTTCTATGATTTCTTCACACTGCCGGATATTTCCACAGTTGGCCCTTCCGATTCCCCCTATCGCGAATACTATAAACATAACAAGTACAGAATGATCTTTGAAGATGATCCTCTGTCACGAATTTCAGATGAAGGGATTCCCGAGATCGCACTTGAGGGCAAAGAGGGAATCATCAAGGAATTTCTCTATGAGTCCAATTCGCATCTTGATAACGTAACTGTTGTAAAAAACGATAGCTTAGAGGGACATGCCTTTTACGAGTTTTTTGGACCGGGTGTTGGAAAGGAGAACGGACTTGAGCATGTTCTCGACTACCTGAATCTCGACTGGAGTAGTGTTGCCTACATCGGCGACAACTTCAATGATCTGGAAATACTGAAAAAGGCAGAACTTCCCGTGGTTATGGCAAACGGACCAGACGAGGTCAAGAGACACGCGGCGCTGGTGACCACCCGAGATAATGATAACTCCGGTGTTTCAGAAGCGATCAACAGCATTCTCAAGATCCGGGGTGATAAATAGTGGTCCTGATACTCTTTTCGGCGGTACTTACGGCGCTCGCAATGCCAGGGATGCTCTGGGGTTACCTGATCTGGGTTGCATTGATTCCATTCTTCATAGCGATGAAGGAAGTAACACCTCTAAAGGGCGCTTTAAGAGCCTTTGTGTGGGGCTTAGTGTATCTGCTTATCACTCACTACTGGGAACTGCCCGTTCTCACAGTGAACGTTCCCGAGGTATTGAACTCATTCCCCAATTTCATCGGAGTAGTCGTGTACTTTTTGATGGGTCTGGTGATTGCCGTTCCATTCCTGGCGTTTGGCTTCATTTATGGCCTTTACCAGAGGTTATTCGACAGGTACCCTGTTCTTCTCGGGCTCTTTGCTGCTTCATTCTTCACGGTTATTGAGTACTTGAGAGAGATCGGCCCGCTGGGATTTACCAATGGAAGGTTATCCGATGCGCTACTCAGTAATCAGCTGGGAATTTCTCAGCTATTCGTTATGGGAGGACCGCTATTATTGGTCTTCGTAATCGTTTTCATCAACCACTACCTCTCGCATCTGTATCTAGAAAGAACGAGAGATAGAGCCGTGCTGATCATAGTATCTGTCGCGTTGATTGCTCTTGCTAATTCCATAATGAGCAGTTTCATCCCGATTCCTCATTCATCCAACAAATATGAGAGCACAATTTATGCTCTACAGACAAACATTTCGATGCAGATGAAATATTACCAGCCCCCTGAAGAGACTCTCAGGATTGTATCGAGAGCATTGCGAGAGATACCTGAGGGGTCTTTAGTCGTAATGCCTGAGGCGACCTTCATGAGCGATATAAGAAGCAATTCTACCGGAAACCAATTGCAAGAGATCGCTAGAGAGAGGGATTTGAAGATCCTGGTCGGCTTTCCAACATATAACGACGACAACTTCAATCAGGTAAGATTCGTAGACGGCGAGGGCTTCTCAGAGGAGTTCTACGCGAAAGTTCAGTTAACTCCGTTTGTTGAATTTCTTCCCTGGCCCAGGGTCTTCGGTGTTTTCAGTTTCCTGAAATTTCTTGACTACTTTGATCCTGGCGAAAAATATACAATTTTTTCCGTCGACGAACATAGGATTGGCGCTCAAATCTGTTTTGACTCCCTTTACAGCAACGTTGCCAGAAGACTCACTCAAAACGGAGCAACTGTATTAGTTACAGCAACTAACGATGGTTGGTTCAACTTCTCGACGGCTCTCCAACAACATCTTTCAAAAAGCATAGCAAGGGCGATCGAAAACCGGCGATACGTAATTCAAGTGTCTAACACGGGAATCTCTGCCGTAATCGATCCATACGGGAGAATAGTCAAGCGTTTGCCGTCATCTAAGGAACTCTCAGCCGAATATGTAATCGGCGAATTCGAGTATCTTCCAAGGGTGACCACAACCCCTTACACCAAATTCGGAAACTGGTTTTTCTGGTTCTCGCTTCTGCTAGGAATAGCTTTGATAATACTTGGAGGTGTTGTTCTTTGAATTACACTGAAAACGCGAAAAAGATCCTCGAAAGCTTCAACAGAGTGATAGTCGTAGGCTTTTCAAAGAATGCAGAAAAGGCCGCCAACTACGTTCCGACTTATCTTATCGAAAAAGGCTATCGCATCGTTCCCGTAAATCCAAGTATGGAAGAGTACAGCGGACTCAAAGTATACCCAGACCTCGAAGCAGTCGTGTCAGACGGGGTTGAACTCCAAGTCGTGGATATCTTCAGACCTTCAGAAGAGGCAGAAATCATTGCTTTGAAGGCGATACAACTTGGAGCCAAGGCCATTTGGCTCCAGAAGGGAATAAGAAGCGAGAAGGCGGCCGAGGCTGCCGCAGAGAGAGGAATCCTGTACGTAGAGGACCTCTGTATGTTCGAAGAACACAGGAGAATATCGGTTTGAACGTGCTGAGAACCGTCGTTGGTGGTACGTGGTTGGTGGTCGGCAAGTGCTAATAAACAAATAAGAGCACAATCACGACCGGAATGATTCGGGAAAACCATCCGGGGACGCAAGCTGGCTTCGGCAGGAGACCTTCTCAGGTTAACCGTCAACAGTCCACCGTCCTCCGAATCGGAAATTCTGGCGAAGATTGTTCAGGGAGGCAATGCCCACTTCGTCTGGGAAGCTTTTGTTGGGTTCAACGTTGTCTTTAT
>DSBT01000208.1 GCA_011045915.1 Mesotoga infera | reverse complement strand
GAAGCTCCTTTCCGATGCCGGCAGGTATTCCGGCGAGCACGTAGACATTACTCCAATGCGAACTCTCTTGAGCCAGTCAGAGACAGATACTTACAGGATTTTGGGCAGGGAGTGCGACGAGATCTTTTCCGCACTAGTCCCTACTCTAAATAGTGAGATGACTGAACTGGAAGTTCAAGGTCTCTTCTACGATGCGATGGCGAAGAGGGACATCGAACCTTTATTGGCGCTTGTTTTCTCGGAGGACAGCTCACTCAGATACAGGCACAATCTATCGAGAGACGTTAAGCTTGGAAGAAGAGGATTCGTGAGCATCTGTGCCAGGAGAAGGGGCTTGATCGTTTCTTCGAGCAGGACTTTCATGTTTGAGGCGTCGGACGATGTAATACGCCAGCATGAACAGAACTGCTTCGTCGATGCTGTGGCGATTGGCTCGTCAAGACCGGGAGTGAAGCTGTCGGAAGCCTTTGAAAGCTTGATCGATGCCTATGAAAAGGTGGGCAGGTCCGGTGAATGGAAGTTCCATCATCAAGGAGGGATCGCCGGATATCTCCCGAGGGAAGTACACGCCAATCTGAAGAGCGATGTCTATCTTCTGGAGGGCAATGCCGTTGCCTGGAATCCGACAATAAGGGGCACGAAGTCCGAAGACACCGTATTGATAGGCAATGACGAAAATTCGATCCTATCATTTCCTGAAGAGAGCACGTGGCCGTCATTGGAGTTCGAAATAAGCGACAAGGTAGTGAGGAGGCCTGCGCCCCTTCTGATCGGCTAGTCGGGCCATGTTCTCTTGAGCGATAAATTTTTCACAATTGACGCACAAAATTTCCATTGCCCAGCGGAAAAGAAGTTATAATTTTTTTGGGCATGGTTTTCTCTTGTTTAATATAAAGAGCGGACCATAAGAAAGGGATCTTATTAAGATCCCTTTTTTGAAATGCATATGCCTTGTGATAAAATCAATTCCGTTCAGCGGGACGGAGGGATCTCAATGAAAACGGTAGTTACGAACAAGAAGGCACGGTTCCAGTACCACCTTATGGATTCATACGAAGCCGGGATCGAGCTTGTCGGCACGGAAGTAAAATCTCTGCGCCTTGGCGGCGCTTCTCTGATAGATGCATACTGCAAGATCGAGAACGGGGAGATCTTTCTTATGGAATGCAATATCAGTCAGTATACACATGGAAATGTTTGGAATCACGAGCCGCGCAGAAAGCGAAGGCTTCTTATGCATAGGAAGGAGATACTGAGGCTCGATCAGAAGATCAAGGAAAAGGGATTGACAATTATCCCTCTGAGAATCTACTTCAACGACAAGGGAAAGGCTAAGGTTGAGATTTCACTCGCAAAGGGAAAGAGACTTTTCGACAAGCGCGAGGATATCGCGAAGAGGGATGTTGAAAGAAGGATGCGTCAACGGACAGACTTGTGAATAATCTTGCTTCCTGGACGTTTTTTTCTTCCGAATAGAGCAGCAATAATGGCTTTGAACCTCAATACTGTTGTGGTATAATCAATCTGTCTTATACTGCCAATAACGCCAATAGCTTTGCAATTATTAAGGGGAGGTGTATTTATGAAGAAAGTCGCTTTAGTAGCTTTGCTCCTTTTTGCGGTCTCACTGGGTTTCTCTACGCCTAAAGCGCTTATAGGTGGTGCTTTTGGGATTAATGCCACTAATCCAGTTTATCAGCCCGAGAGATGGGGCGCCGGTGCCTTGGATCTCTCTCTTCAGCTTCCATTTACCGATAAGATTGGAGCCATGTTGAGTGCGCAGGCGGCCATCAGGTATCCAAGCAATAAGATAGGTTTGTTCAATGCCGATATCTATTTCCAGGTCTTCGAGACAATGAACCTGACCGTAAGGCTACTTGTTAGTGTAGGCTCTGTACAGGACTCGAACTTTGGTGAACAGGGTTGGGAGATCGGAATTCTTGATCTTGGAGCGCCACATCTTGCAGTTGGTGGCGGGTTCCAGGTTATGACACCGATTTCCGATGGGGTAATTCTCAATGGCTATGCAAGGGGCTACAGAGTGAAAGACTATCAGACTCGCCAGGAGGGAGACTTCCCCGGTGGAGATTACTGGCCCCTTCCCGAGTTCTTCTCTGCAGGACTTGGAGTGCTCTACGAATTCTAATCAAGAGTCAAAGAGACTTTTTTGAGAAGATTTTTTTTGGTTTTGTTTGTTCTACTTTTTTCTTTTGCAAGTTTAGCGGTAACGGGTTACGACAAATTCTTACATTATTCTGTTAGCTATACCGCCTTTGGCCTTTCAAGCTTCTTGCTTGGGGACACGGGCGGTTTTCTCTTCTCGGCATTTCTTGGTGTAGGGAAGGAAGTCTGGGACCACCTTTCCGGGGAAGGCTCGGCAGAGATCGAAGATCTGATAGCGGACTTCGCCGGAATAGCCTCTGCATACAATTTTGTCCGCAGTTTGCCATTCAGGCCGATGCTGGTCTTCGTGTGGGTTTTCTAGACAGTCGTTATTCCATTATCAGGAGACTGCTAAAGGAGTTCCTCCGGAGTCGGTATGGCGTGTTTCTCTGCGAGTGAAGCGAGTGAGTTTCTGGTTTT
>DSBT01000207.1 GCA_011045915.1 Mesotoga infera | reverse complement strand
GAGACTATTTCTCCTGTTGCTTCAACGTAATCTCCTGCATAGACAGGAGCAAGAAATTCGATGTTATCATAGGCTTTGAATAAGCCTTCATCGCCATCATTTCTTATTAACAACTCAGTAGCAACATCACCGAACATCTGGATAACTCTTGCACCATCAACCAAGTTGCCTCCGTAATGAGCATCTTGAAGGCTCATTCGAATTCTGACCATAGCCTTTGTCAAGATAATACCCCCTTTATACAATTCTGCCTCTAAAATGCAACTGCATCAAAGGTTGCAGCCGATGATTAAACTCCTATAGAGTCGAACACATCTCTTTATGTCTCTCTTCCTATTCTGTTATACACGATTTTTCAAAAAAATTACCTCCCCGCCTTCGCCAGGTAAAGCTCCACCTTTCTGGTATGCTATAGATAACAAGATGTTGCAGGAAGGAGAGGTGTGCGTGGTCAAGACACTTATAATGGCTGGCGGCATAGGGGAGAGGCTATGGCCGGTAAGCGTAAGAAAGAGGCCGAAGCAGTTCCAGAAGTTTGGTTCAAAGAAAACCATGATTGAAGAAACGATTGAACGAATGGAAAAGCTTACCGATGAGATAATCATTATCACAACAAGGGAGCAGTTTCCACTTATGCAGTACTACTTGCCTCTCTTCCCAAGCGACAACGTCATATTCGAACCTATGAGAAGAAATACAGCTCCAGCCATTGCTTTGGGTAGCAGCAGATTTGCTGCTGAGGATATCATGGTTATTGTTCCGGCCGATCATGTGATCAGAGATGAAGAGAGCTTTCTTAAGACTTTGAGAAAGGCAATTGAGTATGCCGAATCAAATGAATCGCTAGTTACAATAGGGATAACCCCGAATCGCCCCTATACTGGTTACGGCTACATTGAAAGGGGAAACGTTGTAAGCGCTGATAAAGAGGTTTATTCGGTGAAGAAGTTCCATGAAAAGCCCGACTATGAAACCGCTCAAAGGTATTTTCAGTCTGGCAAGTTTCTCTGGAATTCGGGTATGTTTGTGTGGAGAAAGAAGGTCTTCGACTCCGAGCTTTCAACGAACTTCCCGGACCTGTTTTCTTCAATCTCCGAGATTGAAGAGAGGCCTGAAGACATCGAGAAGATTTACGAGAGACTTCCTAAGATTTCAATAGACTATGGTTTGATGGAGAGATCGACAAAAGTTGCAACTGTTCCGGCCAATTTCTACTGGAATGATATTGGATCCTGGGATGCGGTTTATGATTTGCTGCTGAAAGACAAGAACGGAAATGCAGTAGAAGGCGAGTTTTCTCTAAGAGACGTCAAGAATTGTCTTTTAATCAACCATACTCAGAAGAAACTTGCAGTCTCAAGGATTGAGAACTACATTGTGGTGGCAAGTAGTGAAGGAACGCTGGTTTGTAGAAGAGGAGAGTCACAGGAAATAAAAGAGATAATAGTCTAAGGAGGAGAAAAAGTGGATAGGAAGCTTGACGAAATTGTGATTTCCCTAAAGGAGGAACTGGTAAGATCAATATCCGATTCAGTTAGGATCAAGTCAGTTCAGGATACTCCGGTTGATGGTGGCCCCTTTGGCAAAGGGGTAAGGGATTCACTTGACCAGACTATCAAGTTGGCACAGAAGCTAGGCTTTGAGGCAAGGAACGCCGATGGATATGTGGGCATAGTAGATTATGGATCGGGCGAGACTTTCGGTGTTCTTGGTCACCTTGATGTAGTTCCAGAGGGAGAAGGCTGGGAAGTTCCACCTTACAGCGGCCTGGTGAAGGACGGAGAGATCTGGGGAAGAGGAACTCAGGATGACAAAGGCCCAATGATTGCAGCACTTTATGCTCTCAAGGCAATAAAGAACTATGTAAGAAAGCCCTCCAAGAGAATTAGGCTGATCTTCGGAACAAACGAAGAAACTGGCTGGGAGTGTATGAAGTACTATGTCAAGCACGAAGAGATTCCAGATTTTTCTGTGACACCCGATGCCGATTTCCCTGTGATTTTTGCGGAGAAAGGAATAGTGAATTACGGAATTTCAGCACCTGCCATCAGTGGAGAGAAAGGGCTGGCAATCGAGAGCTTGACTGCCGGAGAAGCACCAAACATGGTTGCTTCGTCAGCAAAGGTCGTTCTCAGGGGTGCAGACGACGAGATTCTAGAAAAAATCAGCTCCTTCTCACCGAAAAACAATACCAGACTGGAGATAAATAAGTCGGATAGAAGGGTCGAGATTTCGATAACGGGAGTTTCCGCCCATGGATCGACCCCAAGTAAAGGGCAGAGCGCAATGGCAGCTTTAGTAGATCTTCTCGCGGAGCTTCCTCTGGAAGATTCTGAGATGAAGAGGCTTTTGAGTACAATAAGAAACAAGATTGGTTACGAATTCTATGGTGAATCGTTAGGAATCTCCGGAAGGGATTCGATGTCTGGAGAATTGACTCTCAATATTGGAACTCTCAGGCTTCAAGCCGGAGTCCTGAAGCTGGTTATTAACATCAGATACCCCGTTTTCTTCAATGAAGCAATGATAAGATCGCAGATTGAAGAGGCTTTCAATGGATTCCGGGTCGAAAGCTACCATCACCAGAAGCCGCTTTATGTATCTCCCGATTCGGAATTGGTAAAGATGTGCAGGGAAGTATATAAGGAAGTGACGGGACACGATGAAGAACCGATAGCTATCGGTGGAGGAACATACGCCCGGGCAGTGCCAAATGCCGTGGCTTTCGGAGCTTTGTTGCCCGGAAACGTTGAACTGGCCCATCAGCCAAATGAAAGGATATCGATTGAAGATGTTCTTCTTGTGGCAAGAATTTACGCTCAGCTATTCCTTAGGTTTCTGCAGACCTGAGTAAGAAGCAGCTTGCGTGACAAGTGTATCAAGGGCCGAAGAAATTGTTACTCGGCCTTTTTTGATCCCGGATGCTGCTAATCAACAACGTTTTTTAGCCACTTCCAGGTCAAAGTCCTTCTGACTCCCAGAATTGCCTTGAAGAGCTCTTCAATCATTATCGCGACGTAGACGAGAGTGAGCGGCCATTTCAGTACCAGTCCGGTGACGGCCACAAGCGGAATTCCCACTCCCCAAAGCGATGCAATCTCGATGATCATAGCTGCTCTGGTGTCTCCTCCGCTTCTGAGAACTCCAACGATGTTCACTGCATTAAACATTTTGATTGGCTGGGAGATGCCCACAATGATAATTATTGTAAGGACAATATTCTTAAGTCCCTGATCTATATTGTAGAAATTCACAATAATCCTCGAAAGCAGAATGATGATAAGGCCGGTTGCCACTGCGGTCATCACAGTAAGTTGAAGCAGCTTCTTTGCGTTATACTTTGCCTGAGTGAAGTTATTTCTTCCCAGTTCTGCTCCTACCATGACAACTGTCGCTGAAGCTAATCCGCCAAAAATGACGAACCCGAAGTTTTCGATGGTGCTGGATATATTCCTGGCAGCTATAAACTCAGTACCCATTCTTGCCATAACAAGCGAGTACATTGTAATACCCAGGCTCCACAAAAACTCATTTACTATCACCGGAGTAGCATATTTCATAAGCCTTTTGAAAAACGGTGCATCGAACTTGAAGGCGAATTTTGAAAGCCTTACAGGGGTTTTCCTTCGCAATACAATATTGACAAAAATCACAAACTCCACGAATCTTGACAGGAGAGTTGCGAGTGATGCTCCATAAACACCTAGAGGTTGGATCGGCCCAAAACCAAAAATCAGCACGTAGTTCACCACTGTATTGATCGACAGAGCGACAAGACTTACATACATAGGGATTCTTGCTTTTTCCACTGTTCTCAAAGCCATCGCGATAATAAAGGAAAATGATGTCAGGAACGTTGAAAAGGCTACTGGCCTTGCATATGTCGCGCCGGTTCTTATTACTTCAGTATCGGTAGTGAAGATCATTAATACTCTTTCGGGGAAAAAGAACAATAGCACAAAGAATACAACGGCGGCTCCCATGGTAATGTAGAGAATGTGCCCGAGCGTCTTCTCTATGTTCTTTTCGTCTCTTTTGCCCCAGTACTGAGAAACGAATATTCCAGCTCCGCTAGACACCCCAAAGGTGAGAATATTGAGGATAAAGACCACCTGATTCACCAGACCTACGGAGGCTATTGCGGTTGTGCCTAATTGACCAATCATGAGATTGTCAACGAGATTGAGGCCGGTAGATATAAGATTTTGAAGTGTTATGGGTATCGCTATGGAAAGCATTCGCTTTGTGAAATCCTTCATATCGACCTCCAAAAAAATTAACCGTTGAATTATACAGCTATTTCTCGAGATAGGCAACAGTAGTATTGACTGAAGAAGCAATAGCATCATAAGTTGCTATAATGATGATGATAAGTATTTCACATTAGAAAGGGGTGTTTTTGTGAAGAAAATCGGAATAATCATTTGTGGTCGCTATCAGAGTTGTGGGGGAGGGAAATGTCTCAGAGCAATGAGAGAACATGTGGGTGGTTTTTCCATTTATCCGGATGAAGAAGAACTGGTTCTTGTCGGTTATTCTTATTGCGGAGGCTGTCCGGGGGGGAACGTAGAATACGTGCCTCAAGAAATGATCAAGAACGGAGCCGAAGTTATTCATCTCGCAACGGGAATGGTCGTGGGTTATCCTCCTTGTCCGCGACTAAGTCAATTCAAGGAGTTCATAGAGAATTATTATGAGATTCCTGTCGTGATCGGAACTCATCCCATACCAATGAAATATCTCACTGCACATGAGAAGCTTTCATTCTGGAAAAAATCAGACATGTATGCTAAAGCAGAACACCTTATGAAAGAGGATAGGGAGATAATGAAGGCGTATGACTGATCCAGAATCTCTCGATCTTGTCGGGCCTGAAACCGGGTGAAGAGATGATTAGTGAGAAAAGAGTCTCTCAGTATATTCGAATCGCGTTGAGCACTATCAGCTCGGACAGAGAATCGAAAGAGAAAATTAGAAGAGAGATGAACTACGATATCCAAAACAAGGTCTTCGACAGCGGTAAAGGGGATCCTTTTGAAGTGCTGGGAGACCCCGCCGCGTATGCCAGAGAATTTATAGAAGAGAGGAAATCGACTTACACCAAGGTTCGCACAAGGTTTTCTCGGACTTACGGTATCAGAGGCCACGCCGGTTATGAGTACATTTCAAAGTCAACTGTTGCCGCTCTGCCAATCATACACATTAATACGCGTCCGTTTGGAGTTGCAAAAGGCTTTATTGCAATCGGGAATGTAGCAGTCGGAGTGTTGGCCATTGGCGGAGTTTCAATCGGACTACTCAGCTTTGGAGGGGTAGCGCTTTCTCTTCTGGTTTCTCTGGGTGGATTATCTGCCAGTCTTTTCTCTGCATTTGGCGGATTGGCAATTGCGCTGTATCTTGCGGGCGGTGGCCTTGCGGTTTCTTATGATTTCGCAGTGGGAGGGGCAGCTATTGCCAGAGACTATTCGATAGGAGGCTTTTCATCTGCAAGAGTGGCTATCGGAGGAGAGGCTAGAGGTGTAATTGCAATATACGGGCATAGCGGGGTTGGGGATTACCTTCTCAGATTGCCAAGAACGGCAGACCAGATAATTGACTTTGTGATCTCAAAAGGTGAAGAAATAGGCGACGTATTTGAATGGGCCGTTAGGCTGATTTATTGATTCTTAGAGACAGCCACCCATCGAGAAGCTCTACTATTCCTATCTCATTCTGAGTTGATTCTTCGGATATGATAACCAGTCTGCTTATGTCAAACCCTGGTAGAAGCCAGACGGACGCGGTTCCCAATTTTCTTCATATCTGCATCGATTTGACCGTAAGCTTTTTGGTTTGAATGACACATATGAAAAACAATGGCAGATGGTTTGATGTAAACTATTATCTGTTGGATGGGAGGTCGACTATGATAGAGAGATACGCGCTTTCTCCCCTGAAAGAACTGTGGGAACTGGAAGCCCAGTATGAGAGATGGCTCGAAGTGGAATTAGCCGTCGTCGATGCCTATGAGAAGACAGGGAGAATTCCTCAGGGAACGCTTGAAAAGATGAGGTCCGCTGCAAGAATAGATTTGGAAGCGATTTCCGAGATTGAAAAGCAAGTAGATCACGATGTCATTGCTTTCATAAAGTTCGTGACACAGGGAATGGGGGATGAAGCTCGTTTTTTCCATCTTGGATTGACATCATCGGATGTTGTGGACACCGCCCTTTCGCTTGCCGTTAGAAAGTCCGGGCGCCTTATTGTCGGGTCTCTGGAACAGCTCTCGAGAGCACTGAAGGAAAAAGCAGTTGCCAACAAAGATGTAGTATGTATGGGTAGGACTCACGGTATACATGCTGAGCCCACTTCGTTTGGACTGAAGTTTCTATCGTTCTTCGTTGAAATAGAGAGGGCAATCCTTCGCTTGAACGTAGCTATAGATGGTTGCTCAGTTGGGAAACTGAGTGGAGCCGTTGGAAACTACGCTAATATTTTGCCGGAGATCGAGAGTATTGCTCTGGGTGAGCTCGGTCTGAGGCCGACCGCTGTTTCCTCACAGATCATCCCGAGGGATATTCACGCCGAGTTTCTTTCGGCGCTGGCAATAGCGGCCTCTTCAATAGAGCGAATGGCTGTGGAGTTCAGGCATCTCCAGAGAACAGAGGTTCTGGAAGTTCAAGAGCCATTTAAGAAGGGGCAGAGAGGCTCTTCCGCTATGCCTCACAAAAAGAATCCCATTATATGTGAAAGGCTCACCGGTATGGCGCGTTTGATGAGAAGTTACGCAGGTGCTTCACTAGAAGATATTGCCCTCTGGCATGAAAGAGACATCTCCCATTCCAGTGTGGAGAGAGTAGTTCTGCCTGATGCGACAATGCTTTTGTACTATATGGCTGAGAAGTCTGTTTATCTGGTGAGCAATCTTGTTATCTATCCCGAAAGAATGAGAGAAAACTTCAAGGCCTCCAGAAATCTTGTTTTCTCACAGAGGGTAATGCTGACCTTGATCGAAAAGGGCATGTCGAGAGAGGAAGCTTACCGGTTGGTGCAGGAGTTATCGATGGATTGCTGGAACGGCAATCTTGATTTCAAACAGTTGGTTTTGACTAATCAAGTAATCACGAAGCTAATGAGTTCAGAAGAGATTGGAAGACTTTTCGATCCTGATTATTTTTTGAGAAACGTTAACTGCGTATTTGAGAGAGTTCTTAATGGAGGTTGACTGAGTGGAGAAATTGGCCGTTGTTGGAGCCCAGTGGGGCGATGAAGGAAAAGGAAAGGTTGTCAATTACTTTTCTAGGGATTTTGAGTGGATAGTAAGGTTTTCCGGTGGCGCAAATGCCGGTCATACGATCTATGTTGGCGATAAAAAGTATGTAAATCATCTTTTGCCCTCAATAAATCCCGTGATTGATTCAAAGGGTTTTCTTGGTGCAGGAATGGTAATAGATGTCGGGCAGTTGGTTGAGGAACTGAAAATCCTGGAAAGAGATTTCCCAGGCGTCTCCAGTAGATTCTATCTTGATCCCGAAGCCTTCATCGTTCTTCCCTGGCACAAAGAGGAAGACCTTTTG
Source organism: Mesotoga infera (assembly GCA_011045915.1). NCBI lineage: Bacteria > Thermotogati > Thermotogota > Thermotogae > Kosmotogales > Kosmotogaceae > Mesotoga > Mesotoga infera. The sequence continues at coordinate 41 of DSBT01000207.1, read as the reverse complement.
CTTGAGAGGATGCGCAAGGTACCGATCGGCACAACGGGAAG
>DSBT01000206.1 GCA_011045915.1 Mesotoga infera | reverse complement strand
CTGCCAGACACCACGTTGATGTTCTCACGATAGCCGAAGAAATGGCTTTCCCGTTCGTCTCGCATCCCGAAGAGTCGGAAGTACTCGAGAACATTGCATGGCGTTATGGGGTGTCCATACTCGGTACGGGAATCAACCCCGGATTCGTGCTGGATCTACTAATTATAGCTATGACCGGAGCCTGTCTCAAAGTTGAAAGAATCGAGGCCAGAAGAATCAACGATCTTTCTCCATTTGGAAAGACCGTAATGGAGACTCAAGGGGTGGGAACCTCTCCTGAAGAGTTCAGAAAGGGGACCGAGACGGGAAACATCGTCGGTCACATTGGATTTCAGCAATCGATAGCGATGATTGGCAATGCACTGGGCTGGGAGATAGACAGAATTGAAGAGAGTCGTGGGCCAATCATCTCAAATACAGAGAGAAAGACAGCAGTTGCGCATGTGAAGCCGGGAATGGTAGCCGGTTGTAAGCATGTAGGCCGCGGTTATTGTGGTGAGAAGCTCTTGATAGAGTTGGTTCATCCTCAACAAATCCTGCCAGAAACAGAAGGGGTGGAAACTGGAGATTACATAGATATCTACGGCGACCCGGAAATCCATCTTTCGATAAAACCGGAAATCCCCGGTGGAAAGGGAACGATTGCTCTTGCGACAAACATGATTCCTGCAGTGATAGAAGCGGCTCCAGGTCTTATCGAAATGAGCGAGCTTCCAATTCCAAGGTGCCTGATAGACGAAATAAAGGAGATGTAAGTATGAGTGCAATAAAAGGGCAGTGGGTGCAAATCCACCGGATTCTCCTTAATCCAGGAGAGAGAGCTCCCTCAGTGCCTGAAGACACTGGAACCCTTCCCCTCGAACTAAGAATAAGGGGTTTTCTGCTCGAAGGGAAGGCAGAAGTCGGTGAATTAGTGACAATAGAGACAGCCGCAGGAAGAAAGATGCACGGAAGAATGGAGTCCGTCGAACCGTCACATGAGCACAGCTTCGGGGAACACGTTCCGGAGCTGGCTGAAGCGGGAATGGAACTTACAAAATGGCTAACTGGCGGTGACGAAGATGAATGACAATTCCTACAAGTCGGTTATGTCAAGGAGAAAAGAGATAATGAAGGCCTCTGTCGGAGTCGATTATGACAGGTATGAGCTCGATGGAATCGCCTTTGACTACGAAGCACTTATGAAAGACACATCTTATCCCTTTGAAGAGATACGGAAAATTCAGTCAGAGACCGGCGTTGGTTGCACCCCTCTTATAGAGCTGAAAAACATCACAAGACTCGTCAGATCGATTAGCGAACGGGGTAAGGGCGCCAGAATCTTCCTCAAAGACGAAGCGACAAACCCATCTGGAAGCTTTAAAGATCGACGAGCCTCGATTAGCGTTGCGAGGGCAAGGGAGCTTGGCTACAGAGGCGTTATTGCCGCCACAAGTGGAAACTACGGAGCCGCAGTAGCTTCTCAGTCGATGAAGAGAGCTCTCAAGTGCATAATTGTTCAAGAGTGTTACGATAGCAAAGGGAGAGGACAGCCGGAGATTCTTGAGAAGGCACGGGCCTGTGAAGCATATGGCGCGGAAGTAGCTCAGTTGACAGTCGGCCCCGAACTCTTCTATTACTTTCTATTGCTGCTCGAAGAGACTGGATTCTTT
>DSBT01000205.1 GCA_011045915.1 Mesotoga infera | reverse complement strand
GGTATGGAGAGCTCATAAGTTGACGATAGCAAGAATCTCAGTTTCGCGAAAGCTAACGTTGCTGTATCAAGGAGGAAACAATAGAATGGAGCCCGAAAAGGATAACGTTCGAGAGAGACTGGAAATCTTGCTTGTTGCTGATGTTCATATGGGACCCAGTAATACAACAAGGCCAGGAGAAGAGACACCGGATCTGATGGAACGATTAGTCAAAGAGATTAACACAGCTATCAAACCGGATATTGTAGTTGAACTGGGAGATAGAGTGAACAATTCTAGTCATGAAGAAGATAGAAGGAATGCGCTGAAATTCTCAAGAATTATCAGCGGTTTGTCTATACCCCGCTATCTGCTACTAGGAAACCATGATCTTCACAATCTGACTAAGGAGGAAAACAAAGAGATATTTGGGACTGAGATTGGAAGAAGAATATCCTATGTGAACGGATTCAAGCTAATTTTTCTGGACACAGAAGAGCCCGTTATTGAAGGTGTGGGAGGCAACGTCTCTGAAGAGCAATTGAAGTGGCTGAGTGTTGAGCTGAATAACGAGGAGACGCCCAAGATAGTTTTCGGCCATCATCCTGTGGACAACCAGGTAATTTCCGAAAATCCTCATTTTCTGGAATTTCCTCATCTGGCATTTGTGAAGAATAGAGAAAGAGTTAGAGATGTAATGGAAAGCGGAAAGAACGTAATTGCTTATGTAAATGGTCACGTACACTGGTTCAGTTTTGAAATGGGAGACAGGATGCCATTCATATCTGTTCCGTCATTTACGGAGGCTTGGCCGGAAAAGAAGGGAGCTCCAGGAATGTTTGCACTCTTATCGGTTTCCGCGAACGGAAGCGTGGAGGTTACCGTTAGTAGCCTGAATCCCAGGAGGACCCTGGGGAAATTCTTGTGGGCAAAAAAACACTGATTTTTGTTAGGGATATACCTAACAAGAAAAGGAGGGGAAATGTATGCGAAGATTCTTAGTAACGGCGTTGGTCCTTTTGGCGGTATTCTCAGTGACTGTAATTGCTGCCGATCCGACTATTCTTAGATTCTATTTCCCGGTCGGAGTTGCCGGGCCGCTGGCAAGGTATATGGGTGAACTTGCTGACGAATTCAATAAAGCTCATCCTGAAATCATCGTCGAACCAATCTACTCCGGCGGTTATCCAGAGACCCTTCAAAGGTCTTTAACGGCATCAAAGGCAGGAAATCCGCCTGATGTGGCACTCTTGACTGCAGCAGACGTTTGGACGGCCGCAGACGAGAATATTATCCTTTCTTTGGAAGCCTTCATTGAAGCTGAAGGTGGGGATGCATTTCTAGATCCTTACTTTCAGGCTTTCCTGGAAGACTGCGACGTTGCAGGAGAGATGTTTGCGATTCCATTCCAGAAGAGCACTCCAATCTTTTACTACAACAAGGATATGTTCAGAGAAGCTGGTCTGGATCCAGATAAACCACCTTCAACATGGGTTGAACTAAAGGATTACGCATCAAAGCTGGTAAAAAAATCGGGTGATGAGACAGTAAGATGGGGAGTCGAGATACCCATAGACCAGTGGCTTCTCTCTGCGTTTATTATGCAGAACGGAGGAGTAGTAAACAACGAAGAGGGAAACGAGACTTATCTGAACAGTCCAGAAGCCGTTGAAGCGCTTGAATTCATGAGATCCTTGGTAGCAGAGGGTTTGACTC
>DSBT01000204.1 GCA_011045915.1 Mesotoga infera | reverse complement strand
GCTTCTATTATATATGTCTGAGATAGAGAAAGAAAAAGTATGATGAGGAGTTATTTCGTTTCGAGCTTGTGTGTTGCCCTCGCGGGCGATCTGCGTTTGGCAGACCCCTGTATTCAATACAATATACGGTCTCTTCAACCGTCATACAACTCACCCCCTTGACAAATCTCTCGTGAGAATATAATATAATTAAACGTGTATTAAATGTGTTTTAATCATGTTCAATACCAAAGGAGGCGTACAGGTTGAACGCCGAAGAAATCAGCACCAGGGAAAGGATCTTCAGAGCCACGCTTGAATTGATTAGAGAAGTGAAAGACGCATATGGAATTACTACGAGGCAAATAGGCGACCGGGCCGGAGTGAATCCTTCGCTGGTCAACTACCATTTCCAGTCGAAGGAAAACCTCATAGGTCAGGTTGTAGGGTCAATGATGGGAGAGATCATCGGGCAGTACCAGCGGAGCGATGCCATCGAAAACAATCCAGAGACTAGGTTGAGAGAGATACTTCTTACCACTGCCGACGCGGCTTTTAAGTTCTACAACGTGAGCAAGATCGCCATAGCCGGCGAGCTGAAAGAAGGTTGCAGGAACTCCTGTCAAATGGTTCTGCCGCTCTTGCAGGAGATATTCAAGGGTTACGCTCTTTCCGATTTGAACGTGATCGCCCTTCAGCTGATGCTTCCGTTTCATCATATCGTCGTCGATCCAGATCTATACGGCAAGTATCTCGGCGCGGATTTTTTCGATGAGAAGCAGCGAAGGCGAAAGATAAATCAAATGGTAGATCTGGTCATAGCCAGACTGGATAAGGAGGGAGAACAATGAAGCGAGCGGGGATTTCAGAGACAGATTCGAAGATTGTCAATCGCACCATTCTGTTAGTCGTATCGACCATGGCGATTATCTTCGGTGTCGGCGGTATAGGCCACGGCTTCTTCGAGGCGCTGCAGGGGTTTACCTCGACGAATGGACTGTTGATCAACGCAATCGGGGAGGCCAACAAGATGTGGGAGTACGGCAATGAGCCGGCCTTCACTGTCATTCCCAACTTTCTGATCACGGGAATCGCCTCTATTGCGTTGGGGATGGCAGTGATAGTATGGTCGGTAGGGTTCCTTCACAGAAAGAACGGTCCAACTGTTCTACTTTTCCTCTTTATTTTGCTGTTCCTGGTTGGCGGGGGAATCGGTCAGGTGGTGTTCTTCTCGATTATTTGGGTCTTCTCGACTTTCATTCACAAGCAGTTGAAGCCTCTGAAGAGCGGAAAGGTCGGCAGCCTGAGGAAGAAGGTGGCCCGTTATTGGCTGGTTTTCCTGGCAGCCTCTTCTTTCGGGATCTTGTTTGCTCTGGAAATCGCCGTTTTCGGACTCGTTCCCTTTGTAAGAAACCCGGATGCGATCTCTCTGGAGATGCTCTTCTCGTTGGGAACAGGGTTTGTACTCATGATTCTTGCCTTTTTATCGGGAATGGTTAATGACAGCGAGTCGAAAAGGGGACTGGCCGCATGAAAAAGAAGACTTTGGTGGCTTACGCCACCAAGCGTGGGTCTACCGCAGAGATAGCCGAGAAGATCGGAGAGGTCCTCGAGAAAAGACAGGTGCAGGTAGATGTGATGCCCGTCCGGGAAGTCGTCGATCTCTCGCCGTACAAGACGGTCATACTAGGAACGGCGATTTATATAGGGCTTTGGAGAAGGGAGGCGGTCAAGTTTCTGAAAACCTATGCGGACGAGCTTGCGAAGATGACCTTCTGGATCTTTCTCAGTGGTCCTACCGGTGAGGGTGACCCGCTGGAATTGCTTGACGGCTGGCGCTTCCCGGAATCTATGAGGCATATGATAGAGCAAATAAAGCCAGCCGAAATCACTTGCTTCGGAGGAAGGATCGAGAGTTGCAAGATGAACCCCTTCGAGAAAATGATAATAAAAAAAGTAGGGGCCAAGATCGGCGACTTCCGCAACTGGGGAAGTATCGCTTCTTGGGCGAATGAAATTTACTGATGTCGCAAGTATCGCTTCACGGAGCCAGGCGGCGGACCCAAGGCTGCCTTCGGCAGGAGGCGATCTGAAAACCAGTCACCTTCGGTGGCCAGTCAGGCTTCGCTTGGTCAGTCTCGCCTTTGGCGAGGCCAGTTCCGCTTTGCGGGCTAGGAGCCGCTGAACGCTGGCGAAGACAACGTTGTCCGTCAACGGTCCGCCGTCCACCGAGAAGAGCATTTCAAGAGACTTATAGAGTTTATTGGCTTTTGCTCTTACAACTAACGACTTGGAACTTGCAACTGTTTTTTTGTTCTTCCAAAACCTCAACCTCCGACCCCGAACCACGGTTCTTGAAAAACCCAGATCCCGAAACTAGTTTCGGGATGACAGAGCAGAGGAAACGAGGAGTCAGTGGGTTTGGAAGTGTGTTGTTCCGATTTCATTATTATGAGAACAAGGGCCCTTTCGGGCCCTTGACTAGATTGGGTAGGGGTTTTATCTCTTACAGCTGAGCTGCTTTTCCGAATCCTCTGCCGAGTCCAGGTCCCTTTTCGCCAGAAGCTCCGTGCCTGTAGCCTGTTCCGTCCTGGGCATTCTTCAGTTCTCTTACACCGTCATTCGGGCAGTTGTCGTTT
>DSBT01000203.1 GCA_011045915.1 Mesotoga infera | reverse complement strand
GGGAAGCAATTAAGAAAAGGGGTCACTGACAGTTTCCTTGTCAGGATCCCATGCTCTTACATTATTACCTTCAGGACGAAGAACATATCCTCAATCTGGAAGAATGGTTTTTCTCTCACACCTTTCAACTGCGGACCGTTGACGGACAAGTCTGTCTTCAGCAGGGATCAGCGACCAACGTCGCTCTCAAGAGATTCGATCTTTCTCCTTCGACAGAGTTATATAATTGATTGAACAGTCAAGGAAAGAGGTTAGAAGTATAATCCTGAGCGCCGAGTTCTTCAAGAGGGAATGTAGACTTCAGACTCGCCAATGGTTCTTTATAGAGGTTGTGTTGAGTTGTGCGAAAAGAGATTCGAAATCGGTCTTAATGAAGAGGCTGGGTAGAAGGAATTTTCCGAAGGGAATAGTCCTTACTGGATAGATTGAGTCTATGATATTCGAGTCGCAGTCGGCGGAAGATTTGTTTGCATCGGCGGAGTTCCACGAAGGAGGAGTATCTAAATGATGGGAAATCTGAAACGGCAGGCAATCATTGTATGCGTAGTTCTTATCCTGACATCGCTCACTTTTTCTGTTACTACCTTTCATCCCGTAATCCAGGAGCTTCAAGAGATTATAGAAGAGGACCCGGTTCTTTTCATGCTCTTCAACGAGATGTTCGAACAGATTCCGTCGACACCGGAATTTAGAACGGATCCGACAGGAAATCCCCAGATAAGAAGCTACAGGCAAATGCTGAACGTGATGAACGAAGTTCTGACTCAGGCACCGGAGTTCAACAAGAGTGAGCTAGTTGGATTTCCCATCAACGCGGTGATCAACTGGGCAATGGGAACCCCTGCGGGAACGACCGCTTTCTTGAACGAGAAAGTGAATAAGCAGCTGAAGAAGATTCTCAGCCAGTGGGCTGTCTTTCTCGGCTCTCCCGACTCGAGATATGTGCTGAGCGAGGATCCCGAGAAGGGCTGGTTTGGACGGGATGCTATGGAAGCCATGCCCAACTTTGCAGAAGATTTCCAGTGTGACCCGGACCTCCCCTATTATGGCTTCACCTCCTGGGACGATTTCTTCACCCGACAGTATCGTGAAGGCAGGCGCCCTGTGGAATGTCCCGACGACGATTCGGTGATTGTAAACGCCTGCGAATCTGCTCCATACAAGATCGCGACCGACATTCAACTCCAAGATCGCTTCTGGATAAAGGAACAGCCGTATTCTCTCTCGCACATACTTGCAGGCGATCCTTTAACTGGGCTCTTCGAGGGTGGAACGATTTACCAGGCATTCTTGAGCGCTCTGAGCTATCATCGATGGCACAGCCCGGTCAGCGGGCGGATCATAAAGACTCGCCTGATCGACGGTTCCTATTATGCCTCTGCTCTTTCGGCAGGCTTTGATTCTGCAAGTCCCAACGAATCTCAGGCTTATATCGCGCAAGTAGCTTCCAGGGCTTTGATTTTCATAGAAGCAGACAATCCAGATATCGGGCTGATGTGTATCGTATTTGTCGGTATGGCGGAAGTATCTTCGAATGAGATAACTGTTTATGAAGGCCAGCATGTGGAGAAGGG
>DSBT01000202.1 GCA_011045915.1 Mesotoga infera | reverse complement strand
GGTGCCAAGTTTAGGACAGGCGTAACCAAACCCACAGAGGTAGATACTGTTCCTTTCGGTTGCTACAAACGAGAGGTTTTCGACAGAATCGGCTATTTCAATGAGCAGCTTGTTAGGAATCAAGATATCGAACTGAATCTGAGACTGAAGCGTGCCGGAGGCAGAATCATTCTTTACCCGGACATAGAGTTTAATTATTACGCCAGGTCGACCTACGGGGATCTGTGGAGGAATAGCTTTGGAAATGGTTATTGGGTAATCGCAGGTTCTCGGTTCTCAAACATGCCATTTTCCTTAAGGCACATCGTTCCATTCCTTTTCGTCTCCTTCCTTCTTGTATTTGGTTTGATTTCCATATGGGTGCCTTTCGTGCGAATTCCCTATCTAGTTGTTATTACTCTATACATTTCGTTATTGCTAATAGCATCGTTAGGGATTTCACTGAGACCCGGAAAGTCAGCTCTTCTCTTGCCTGCGTTTGTTGGATTCATTGTTCTCCATATAGCGTACGGTCTAGGATCGTTGAAGGGGCTTTTGCAAAGGATATTCGCTAATGGATAGCGCAAAGGCACTATCCATTATATCGAAGATAGAGGAAGAGCGAGGCGATTCATGCGCAGAACTGCAAATAGATGAGATTCCCCTTTGGAATGTGGTGAGGACAAGCCTGTATTCTCACCTAACGGGGGATTTTAGCTCTCGGTACGCTAATTCGAAGAGTCTAAGAATGCTCTCAATGATGGCTTCGTCATTGTTGAATTTTAGGCTTCCCAAGGAAAACAAGATTCTGGCGATATCTGCGAACACAACCAGAAGAAAATTTGAAGGATCAGAGTTTGATATATACATCGACTGGATTGGAAAACTGACTCGGTATAGCTATTCGATTATCGAGATACCTAATGTCTCAGTCCCTAATCCAAGGAAGAACGTATTTACGAAGCAGAGAATATCAGGAATGAATCTTCTTACAAAGAGCCTAATCAAAGCAGGAGGTCACCAAAAACGTACTGATGCTGTTCTCAGCAAAATAAAAAACCTTATAGTAGGATTCTTGGATTCATCAGCAGCTGAGAGATTCACTGCAAGCATCCGCAAAGTGATACCAAGATATATCGCACTGGTTTCTTTGATGAAAGATCTTCTTGATTGGCTCACTCCGAAACTAATACTCGAGGTCTGTTCGTACAATCTTTCTTCAAGAGCGCTAACCTACGCGGCAAAGCTTCGTGAAATCCCAGTTGTGGAGATCCAGCACGGAATAATAAACAGATTTCACGCTGGATATATATATAAACATGGAGTAGTCAGAATCGACACGCCCGATGAGATGCTCGTGTATGGTGAGGCATTTAGAGAGGTTCTTATCAGTGAAAGCGTTCTTTACAGACCGGAAAACATACATGTGGTGGGCAATTATTATATCGAGTCAGTTAGGAACGCCCCAGCAATTCTTGAAGTGCAAGGCATCAAAGATGATTCAAAAGGTAGGCAAGTGGCTTTGATCACTACACAACCAATCTACGAAGCGAAAGCTTATGTCGAAGCCGTGGCTTCGCTGAGTAAAAGGGGTTATTTCGTAATAATTAAGCCGCACCCCAGTGAGCAGAAGGATAAGTACGCGACCCTTCGGAATAAGAATGTTATCGTATCCACATTCTCGGTTTTTGAATTGCTTAAGATAGCAGACATTCACTTGACCATCTCTTCAACATGTGCACTAGATGCTCTTCAGTACTCTGTACCAACCGTTGTTCTGAGATTCGAAGACCACCAGAAGCATCTTGAAGCTTTGAAGGGTTTTTCGGGTGTTGTTTTCCAGGAAAGGTCCGTTGGCGAAGCAATCGATAAGTGCACTAGCCAGAATCTGACTTTTGTTGATGACAGATTCATGGTCAATGATTCTGGAGCTAGATTGGTAAGCGTTTTGGACAAGCTACTTGAAGGGCATTTAGAGTAATGAGGTAATTGCGAAGGGGGACTTTGGAATTACCCATTCCTTTTCGGAGTTTGATGAACAAATAGGGGAGAATCTACTGTGAGAGTACTTATTGGACCTGGGATGGCTCCTGTGAACCAAGGCGGTCAGTTCGCCGGCGGGGCCGCGATGGCAACGTATGAGATAGCAAGATCGCTGTCGAAGTTAGGTCATGAAGTCTACTTGGCGACACTTCATGATTTCACTGGGAGTTCGGAGAAAGCTCTCCACATTTTGCCGAGAAAAAAACTGTGGGAACTATTCAAAGCCTCACCAAAGATAGTATGGAAGCTTCTTAAGAGTGAAAAGAATGCGGCGAAGTATTACGAACATCCTTCTTTGCTTGAAGAAGCCAGGTTTCTCGGTGTAAGACTCTACTGGAAAAAATTAATAGATCGAATCAAACCTGACATCATAAGCATACACGGCAACAATCTCGATCGCTTGCCAATGATTCTCTCGGCCGTGGAATCACGTATTCCCTTTGCCTTCACTTCCCATGGTATATCGGAAGAGGAGGAAGTTAGATATAATCTGAAAGTTTTTCTCAAAGACTTCTTCGGATTCCTTGACGTCAGCAAAATACCCATCATTTGTGTGAGTTCGGGGTTAAGAGACAGAATTGTAAGTGAAATAGGCTACAGCGAGAAATTATGTTCGGTGATTGGTAACGGGATTTCACATGAATTCCTAAATAGGGCGTCTGAAATTCGAGAAAGGAATCTCAGTGAGAAAGGCAGAACACAAAGCAATAGAATTAAGCTCATCACGGTGGGCAGCTTGATAAAGAGAAAGAATCATATCAAAGTGCTTGAAGCAATGAAACATCTCTCCGAAAACTACGAATATGTGATTGTTGGAGACGGACCTGAAAGCGATAATTTACATGATTTCGTGCACGCAAATGGACTGGCCAAGAGAATCCATTTCACGGGTAGACTGCTGGGAGACAAACTTATCGAAGCTTACAGCGAATGCGATTTATTTGTTCTAACATCCATCTCAGAAGCTTTCGGCCTCGTATTTCTTGAGGCGCTCGCTTGCGGACTTCCAGTTGTTACTATGAAAGATCTTGAAGGAGTTAGGGACATCTATCATCCAGATTGCTTTGAACTTGTCGAGAAATACGACTCGGTAGAACTAGCAGAAGCAATCGAGAAATCTGCAGAAAAGATGGGAAAAGAGCAAATGATGGAACACGTGAGGCAGTTTTCATGGGAGAGAGTTGGAACTCAATATGATAAAACTTTTACAGATCTTGCCGGTCACAATCATTGTTGAAGACTCGACGGCTTAGCAGCTTATTAACAGTCTTCGTTAGGAGTAATGATGTCATGAATAACTCATTGTTGTATTTCACGATCCTCAACGAAGAGTCGAAATCACTGGGATTTCTCAAGAAAGTCAGGTCTCAGTGTGTAGCATTCGAAAAGCTTGGTCATTCGGTATTTCTAGGAATCCTTAGAAATACCGAGTTTGTTATTTACAGAGTTGTCAAATCGGAATTTGAAAGAGAATCCTGTTTTCACTTTGGCAGAAGAATGGCATCTATTACGAATAGGGCAAGCATACTCAAGAGGATCAAGAATCAGCACGTTCTGTCGCAAATCATGCGCTTCACACAGGAATGGTGCAAGAAGAAGGAAATCGATGCAGTATACATCAGGAGATTTGCTCTTTCTCATTTAGTCATGAGGTTCTTAAGAACTCTCTCTAGGCAGTGCAAGATTATCTGGGAGTATCCCACCTACCCTTGGACAAGCGAATACAGGCTCTCCCACACTCTGCCTCGGAGTATTCTGGAGAGGAGTTTTGCATCAATTCTGGAGAGACACGTGGATCTTATTGTTGGAGTTTCAGGAGTAAGTGGTTTTGAAAGGCAGGGAGTGCTTCTGACTACTAACGGCGTTGGAGTCGATGAATTGACTGTTAGAAAGACTCCTTATCTGCACAGAACTGTAGAGCTTCTTGGGCTTGGTAAGATCACGAGCTATCATGGATACGATCGAATTATCAAGGGAATTGCTGACTACAAAGGTGAGTACAAAGTAATATTTAACATCGCCGGTGACGGAAATGAAATCGAGAACCTGCGTAAGTTGGTGCATAGCTTGAATGTCGATGAAAGTGTCAAGTTTCATGGTGTTGTTGATGGGAAGAGACTTGATGATTTGTTTGACAAGTCCCACATAGGCATTGGCTCGCTTGCCTTACAAAAGATTGGAGGACAGTATCCTTCGCCATTGAAACACAGAGAGTTCTGCGCGAGAGGCTTACCGTTTGTACACGCAACTGATGACCCCGATTTCACTGGCCTCGAACCATATGTGAAGAAAGTCGAGTATGGTGAAGACCCTATTGATATCGATGAACTGGTTACGATGGCGATAGAGATCTACAATGGACCGGATGACGGTAGAATAATCCTGAGGGACCACGCTGTGAAGGCACTAGATTGGGCTGTTAAGATGAAGCCTATTTCTGATTTCATTCTTGAAGCTTCTCATGATAGTGTGAAGAGAACTCGTAGTCGGCTTCTTTCAAAGCGTCTACGATCCTCATGAAGATAACTACACAAGAGATACTCGAACTCTATGGTTAGTCAGCGAGCGAATGAGAGCAGCAGATGAGTACCACAGAAGATTGAGAGCGGAGGAAACGTATTGTTTGATGGAACAAAGAGGAAATTGATGGAGAGGATTCTCTGGTGTCCAGAGTCTACTAGTCCGACCTATGATGATCCAGGGAAATTCCATTACGAGGAAGTGAAAATCGATTGGCCTGACGAGATAAAGAGACCTTTTGTAGGACTGACTCAAGACTGCAATGCTGTTACCTACTGGACAAAGTACGCGTCCTTTTTGGAGAAGAATGGATTTCCCTATTCCATTTATGAATATCGCAGATCTGACTGGATTGAGAGGGCTTCGAAATTCGATTTGATAATCTGGTCGCCAAAAG
>DSBT01000201.1 GCA_011045915.1 Mesotoga infera | reverse complement strand
TGATAAAGTCAAGATATCAGCAGATGCTATGACAAACGAACTTTTCCAAAATCCGAAACACAAGTTTTATAAAGGAGAGATTTTCTCCGATTGGCTTTGACGGCTCAACGGCCTGTCGATTTCTTTGTCCTCTCTTCGAGTCCTGCATGAGATGCTATAATTCCAGGTAAGCAGAGAGAGTTCGCCGGGGAGATTTCGAGTTGAGATTGAAGAATGCTTTACTCTATATAATTGGAGCGGTCTTGTTCGGTTATGTGCTTTTTACTTTCATAAATGCTTCGGTAAACGATCAAAGTACGATCAAAGGAAAGGTACTGGAGATCGTAAGTTTCGACGAAACCGGTGGCTATTCGGGAAAGGGTCTCCAGACTCTTAGAATCAAGATTCTTAACGGAATCCACGCCGGTGAAGAGGTGATTGTCGAGAACCACTTTACAGACAACACCGCGATGGATATTCGCGTGGAGGATAACGATACCGTTGCGCTATACATTGATCAGAGGGGAGAAGAAACCTTCCATGTAACTGACTTTATAAGGCAAAGATACGTCTTCATTATCGTGCTCTTGTTCATTGCCTTGCTTCTTTTCATCGGAAGGATCTCCGGGCTCAAATCCTTCATAACTCTTACTATCACGGGTCTGATAATAATTAAAGTGATGTTGCCGCTTATACTGAACGGATTCGATCCTATAGGCTCTTCTTCGTTGTCGGCAGCACTGATTACAGTACTTACTTTCGGAATTGTCTCCGGTCTCAACACAAAATCATTCTCTGCGGCCTTCGGTACATTGTGCGGCGTGCTTTCTGCAAGCGTTATTGCTTACGTAACCGGCTCACTTGCAAACCTGACGGGTCTCAGCAGCGACGAGGCAACAATGCTCGTGTATATACCCCAGAACATTCATTTTGATTTTATGGGTCTGCTGTTTGCCGGAATAATTATTGGGACACTGGGTGCTGTGATGGATGTTGCGATGTCGATCTCTTCGGCAATGTATGAAATGAAATCCCTCAACCCCGACATCACGCCGGGCAAACTCGTGAAATCGGGATTCAATATCGGCAGAGACATAATGGGAACGATGACCAACACCCTCATCCTAGCTTATACAGGGAGCTCTATCTTCCTCATGCTGGTTTTTCTGGCATACGAAACCCCTCTAATAAGGATAATCAATATGGACGTGATTGCAACGGAGATAATCAGGGCAATTGCAGGAAGCATAGGGATAATCCTCTCAATCCCGGCTACCGTATTTCTCTCGGCTTTTCTGTTAAACAAATATCGATCAAGGAAAACCTGACTGGAACGAAACTTCCTTTTCAAGCCATACTTCTTCGAACCTTCTGCCTTACTTCCATCAAGCCTTTTCGACAGATCACGACTTTTGTCCTCCTGTCTTCATTTTCTGCACTCACCTGTGTTTTTGATTACGTCGTCCGTTGTAGCTGGTTCGATGTAGGGGTAGGAAAGAGCATGAGAACCTGGTTGAACGTTGAGCGGTTCTCCGTTCTCCGGCAAGAGCAATGACAAAGAGCGGAGGAGTCGTGTCTAGGGTCTGGCGAGAGCGAGATCCCGTGCAGAAACATCACGGGATGACCCTGAGGAGACCCCAAACAAAAGCATTTTGGGGCAGGTCTTAAGGACAGGCTTTACGGGATAACAGTCTTTTCTTGCTTTCGGTCATTCTGACGACGCGACAGCCCATAAATCCTCGCTTGAGCGCTCAAACTGGATCTTATCTCATCCGGCTCGTTCTCTCTCGTAAACGCTGTAGAGGTGACAGGAATGAGATTATAGATTAGAAAGGCAAGATCTAATTGCTCTTCTTACCTCTTCCCCTTGGTCTCTTAAGTATGCCTCTTCTACAAAGAACATGGACGCGCAGCGTCGAAAGGATCAATCGCTCTTCTTCTCTTGATCTTAAATCCCCGCTTGAGCGGGGGGGATCGCTTGAGGTGGGGAGTGTGCTCTTTGAAGCGCGTTTCGAACTGCACTCCTTTTCAAAGAATGTTTCTCAAATGGGGCTATCTGTGTGTCGCATGTCAGGAAATGGTTTCCCTTGAATTCTCTTCTTTTCTCGAAGGAAGCTCTCGACAGTGACCTTTCTCGGTCGATTTTTCCGGTGGACGGGTCCATGATCTGGGACGAAGGATTAAGGACGGCTCTTACAGCATGACGGAATCAAGAGCAGGGTATCGATTGCAGGGTCTGGGGTCTGGCGAAGAGAAGCGGCTTTCGGAAGTGCCTCACTTCGTCATCCCGTAGTGTTCCTATACGGGATCTGGTTCATGATCTCGATAACGGGCAACAATAAACAATCTCGTCCTCTCGGTCAGTGCAGCGAATGTCTCGACAATGCTCTTCATCGGCTCGTCTTATTGAAGGAGCTAGATTCTGAATCAGATTCAGCATGACAGGACCAAGGATTTGCAGAATCCCTTAGATTGTCATCACGTAATGTTCCTATACGAGATCTAGTCCTTGCTCTTGGCAAATGAAAGGTTCACTATTTTAGAAAAGTGCCCACCAATGAATTTCCCGTGTCAAGCTAAAGTGACGATAACCTATATCAGTTAAGGGGGGACAGACAACGAAAAACCCGTCTATCCCCATATCCTGATCTTCATAACCCGATTCTGATTACCCGCTCCCTTAGCAAGCCTCTCTTCTCCCCCGCGAAGCGGAACTGGCCAGGCGAAGCCTGACTGGCCTTTGCGTAGCAAAGACTGGCCACCGAAGGTGACTGGCCGCACGCAGTGCGACTGGCCTGCGTTAGCAGACTGAGGTTTCTTTTGCCTCCTGCCGAAGGCAGCCTTGCGACCTGGCGTGATCTTCGCCAGCCTTGCGTCTGATGTCTTATTCCAGCATCACTTCCCGACTCAGTCAGCCTTGCGTCCCTGCACAATTTTGGCCGCGTATTCAGAGGACGGTGGACTGTTGACGGTTGACCTGAGAAGGCCTCCTACCAGAGGCAGTCTCGTGTCTTTCAACTCGCAGCCGTAATCAGATCTTATTCTTGAAGATCAGTTTCGCAAGCGAGGCTCCGGTTGAGAAATCCGGAATTAGCACATCTGCCCCGGCTTTCTCGAGTCTTTGGAATTTCTCTTTGTTCCAGCCAAACCCCGCCTTCTCGTTTGAGGCAACCCCTATGGTGAAGGCCCCGGCTTCTCTGCCCACAGTAATTTCGACAGGTCCATCACCAATTACTACGAGTTCGTCAGGTCTTATTCTCTCCTCTTTCATTAGCCTTTCAATGACTTTCTTTTTCGAATACTCCTCGATGCTGTTTAGCGCTCCAAATACCCCGCCATTCATGTAACTGTGTACCCCAAGGTACTTTGTTTCCTTTATTACATCTTCCTTATCGGTTCCCGATGCAAGCAGAAGAGTGACTCCTCCTTTTCGCAGCGTCTTTAGGAACCCTAGCGCTCCACGAAGCAGGTATCTGCTCTTCACGTTTTCATTGATCCGTTCCTTCACTATCTTTTTCAAGCAGCCGGTATAGATCCTCTTGTACTTCAGCGGAGTCAGAATCTCGTTTGGTGGAACCAACCCGTACTCAATAACGAGCTTACGGAGTCCTTCCATTTGCAGGATTGTTTGAAGACCTGTGGTCTCGGCAATGAATTCATCTACCTCGACCATGATTCTTGAAAGCACCTCTTCTTCAATCTCCTTCTCTCCTGTGATAAAACGTATCATGAGATCTCTCATAATTGGCTGCCAGCCCTCTCTGAGTAGAGAAATCGTGCCATCAAAATCGAAAAGTACTCGCTTAACATTGCCAGGAAGCCTGCAGCTGTTTCTGAAGATTGATGGATTGTCGATTTCGCAATATTCGGGTTCGCTCATCTCTGAAAGCGCCTGCCTTGAAAGCTTTCCCGTCCCTTTATGAGAGACGCAGAGTGCTGCGGCTTTTGTTGCCATTCTAGCCGAATCCAATAGAGGGTTCTCTCCGGAGCAATGATCTACCGCGAGTGCTGCAATGTAAGCATCTCCCGCCCCGCAGACATCTCTCACTTCCCCATCAAGACTGAAAACCCGGTTCAACACACCATACTCGAAACAGAACGATCCGTCCTCGCCGGCGGTAACCACAACTGGAGATCTCACTTTCCGAGAGAAATCCGTCAAATACTGCTGAACCAGTATTTTGTGGGGAATTTCGCTTTCATCGTTGCCTATGATACCCATTCTCTTCAAACCAGATATGAATTCATTCATATTTGGCTTCACAAGAAAACCGGTAAAGGCCTCGGGCTTAGTCCTGGAATCCGCAACGAAGGTCTTGTCTCGAAATCTTGTGCTCATATCGAGAAGCCGGGATATTATCTCACCGTCTATACAGCCCCTCCCTGGAATGTCTGCCTGGTCTTCGACTACGACAGCATCGACAGTCGGCACAAGAAGTTCGATTGCTCTTATCATCTCGGCCCTGCTGGTCTCGTTCAGACCAATCGGCGGAATGTCCAGCCTTGGAAGATCCTCCTCTCCCGTGTTTGTGTTTATGAACTTAGTATAGACGGGCGTTACATGGGAGTGCGACTTTATTAGGAACTGAGTACATATGCCATGCTTACTGAGTTCTCTTTCGAGATCGTACTGCCTTCCTTCGCATCCCACAGGGCCTAGCACAATTACCTCTACATCTAGCATCGCAAGATTCTTCGCCACGTTTCCGGCTGCCCCGGGGGAATACTCCTCTTTGATTCCGGTTATCGTCATTAGCTCTGTCTCCAGGCTTGGCTTAGACAGTGCCGGGTCGTAATAGACGTATCTGTCTAGAAATAAGTCTCCGACTACGAGGATCCTTGGCTTCTTTTCATTCATTGATTTCATGACGATCTCCTCACAATCGACCTGTAAAATGCCGGCAGAGTCTCTCTGTGGTCGCCCTTTATGTAGTAACCAGCACCACCGAATGCTTCTGGAATTCTTGTAACGATCGATTTTATATCCCTAAAGTAATACGATGGAGCACTCTTGTTGTTCTTGGAAGTTTGTTCGAGATCAGCCTCTCTCATATCGAAGCTGGCCGTTGTAATTCCCTTTGGAGGTTTTCCAACATTTGCGGCCATCGAAATCGCCTTCAGTATCGCTTCAACCCCTATCACGGCCGAACCGACAACTATTACTACTCCGCCGTTAACCAGTTTTGAAATCTCGTTGGCAAATATAAGAAAATCTCTTCCGGAGCAACCCCCAAGAGCCTCTCCGTCGAAGTAAGCCGTCATATGATAGATATCTGTTCCCACGGCGCAGTGAACACAGAGCGGAATATCCTTCTTGTATGCGCTATACTGAACCGATGCCTCGGGATACATGAATTTCACCTTTTCGGGAAAGGGTTCGCCAGATATCAATCTGCCCATTGCCTCTCCATAACCAATACGAAGCCTGTTTCCATGGACAAGTGCCTGGTTTATGTATTTGTTCGTCTCTTCTGCAAAACCGAAAAGCCCTTCTGACAAGGCGTTTGGAATGCTCTCGGAGGTCTTTCCACTGTAGGCCAGTTCGAAATCGTGTATTGTAAAGGCCCCGTTGACGCCAAGGGCGGAGACGATTCCCTTTTTTATGAGCGATGAAAGAAGCGGGCCCATCCCATTCTTGATTATATGGGCCCCGCTGAACACTATCACCGGCTTTTCCTGACTCTTAGCTTCCACAACCTTCGAAGCCAGCTCTTCCAAGTCTCCTGAGGAGTAGCTTTCGACTTCATCGATCACTTTATTTTCATCGATCAAGTCTGAGATAGAGACCTCGCTTGGTCTATCCTTAAGCGGATAGGTTCTTACACTTGAACTGTCAAATACCTCGAACTTCCCTTCGTATCTCATCATTCCACCTACCGTTTCATATCTGCCAATTCAATTTTTTTCAGCTACCATCGCTTCTATTAGCTGGCACAGCACGTGTCCCAGTGTTATGTGCGTCTCCTGTATTCTCGGCACATCCGTTGAATCAACCTTGAACAAATAGTCACAGCGATCGATCATGTCGCCGCCAGTCCTGCCGGTCATACCTATTCTCAAAGATAGCCTTTTCCTTGCCACTTCGAGAGCCCTTAAGATATTCTTCGAGTTTCCGCTTGTGCTTATGGCTATCACAACATCCTCTTCTCTCAAAAAGGCTTCCAGCTGTCTCGAAAAGATCTGATCATATCCGAAATCATTCGGGATTTCGGTAAGAATCGAGTCGTTGCTGGGCAATGATACCGCCCTTATCGGTCTTCTCTCAAGATAGAATCTTCCCACAAGTTCCGCTGCCAGATGAGCGGCATCTGCAGCGCTTCCTCCATTTCCCATGAAATAGACCGTACCGCCGTTGCCGATTCTACGCGTAACCTCACGGGCAACCTCTAGAAGAACGTCTTCATAACGCTCAATGAAATCTCTCTTAACCCGTATGCTTTCTTCAAAGGCCTTTCGGGCCACTTCTTCAAGCTCCATCTACTATCCTCTCCCTCCTCTTCGGCTGGCCACAATCAAGGCCGCATAATCACCGATCTTCTCTTTGAGCCCGGAGAGGACAACTCTTTCTCTCGCTTCCTCACCGATCAAAGACTCGCCGACAGCCTCTTTCATGGCAGACTCCAGCCATACTTCGGGAAGACGCCACGCAAGATTTCCAAGTATTATCCTGCCAGGATCTAGAATGTCCAGCAGCACAGCCAGTCCTTTGCCGAAGTAAGTTCCGCTTTCCTCAAGTACTGTGACAGCGTAAGGATCTCCCTTTAGGGCCATACCTGCGATCTCCTCAGTGCTCGTTCCCCGTCTGAATCTCTCCGGAAATCTATAACTGGCATACAGTGAAATCCCGGTTCCACCGCAATATGACTCCCAGGAACCATTCTTGCCGAAGAGCGAGGGTCCGTCTTCGGCCACTCTCATGTGGCCTACCTCTCCGGCTAATCCCTTCGACCCATTGTACACTTTGCCATCTATGATTATTCCTGCTCCAAGACCGGTTCCCAGCGTCAGAAAGATAATGTTTGAGAAACCCCTGCCCGCTCCAAGAATACTCTCTGCAAGGGCCCCCGCTCTTCCATCATGCTGGACGGTCACGGAGAAATTAAAACGCTTTTCAAGCGGCTGAATTATGTTGACCACCCCCCACCTGAGATGAGGAGGATTAAAAAGAGTCCCCGTATTTGAATCCATTGGACCCCCAACAGATACTCCCGCTCTTGCCGGAACATTCCTCTCCACTAGAAGATCGATTTCTAAGGAAAGTCTCTCTAAAAAGCTTTCAAAGCCTCTGTCGGGTTCGGTAGGAAACTCTCTTCTCCTGATGATATTCAGATCTTCATCGCCCAAAACAACCGCGGTCTTTGTGCCTCCAATATCTATTCCCAGTATCTTGCCTTTTACTTCATTCATCTTCATCACATTCCTTGACTATTCACTTCACTCAAAAATCAGAGTATGTAAGCCGAACTGCCTGTACTCGAGCTGAACCCTTCCATCTACAACAGGAAGTTCGCGGACTCTGTCTTCAAGAATGTTGGAAATCCAGCAGCGATCAAAGGGCAGGGAAGTTCTGACACTGGCGACTCCACATCTGCCTTCAACTTCGGCCAGTCTGAGCACATAACCGGTACTCTCGGAATGCTTCAGGGCGAGAACTTTTAGATTCCCGGCCGATATCCTAAGGCAATCTTCACTCAAATTGAGACTGCCTGATGCCAGAACTAGAGGCTTATTTAGACTTTCTGCTTCTGTAACTGCCTTAAGAGCGTCTGTGGAGTCATGGGAAAACAAGGAATAGGTGAAACCGTGCCTTCCCTCATCTGCGAAGAAATCGGGATAGATAGGCGATCTGAGAAGCGTCAATGAGACGTCTGAATTCTGGCAGGCATGGCCATACTTTCCGTCATTCAATATGGAGACGGCGAAGCCCGGTTCCGATACCTCCACCCATCGATGCGCCGGAAATTCGAATCGCGCATTTTCGAATGAGTTTCTGACCCTAGTGCTTCTGAGCGAATAACCGGCCGAAAGGTCACACTTGATTTCCCGGGTGAGAAGATTGATGGGAAAATTGGCCTTCAGCAAAGTCCTTCTCGTATGCCATTCGATTTCAGTTTCAATATCCAGTCTCTTTGAAAGGGCATTCAGAACGTATCTCTGTATTATCGAGCTTCCCTCGTAATGATAGGTTGCCTGAACAACCTTTCTTACCGGACCGCTTTCTATCGTTCTCACTTCAGAAGCATCGAGCTTTCTTCTCGATCCGGCATAGTCATGATCGATATCCCAGCCGTCCCATGCAACGGGAATGTCTTTGTATACATAGAGAGAGTTTCCCGGTCCAGAAAGAAGCGGCCTGTCAAGAATCTTGTCGTAAGCAGATATGCTTCCGTCGGCATTCACTTCAACGATCAAGTAAGCGTTCTCCATTACGGTATCGTCGTCGGGCGCATGCCGATCGACTTTCTCGTTTATGTATTCGAAGACTTGAGCGGAGAATGGAGAGATCTTTTCGCCGAAACTGTATATGGACTTCCCATCATGTGTTCTTTGGGAAGCAAGCTTCTTGCCGTCGGACCTGCGCAAACATCTGTCGTCTTCATCGGAAAAGACTACTTCTCGGGAAAAGGACCCTGCATTGATAACGGTTCTGAAAGAGGCATTTCCATCGCTCCCAGAACTCAGGAAGCCTCCAGAGATCTCATTCGCCTCGGCGATCACCTTGCCGAGTTCACTTTCGGCCTGATGATGCGCTTCGTTTATCGATGAGCCGGGAAGGATGTCGTGAAATTCGTTGTGAAGGAGCATTTCCCAAAGCCTTCTAACTCTCTCGATCGGATATTCTTCTCTCTCGACAAGTAGCGCTCCAAATACCTCAAGTCTGTACAGTGCGTCTTCGGCCTCTTTGTGAAGCTTCTTTGTTCTTGCCTGAGTCGTGAAAGTACCCCTGTGCAGTTCGAAGTAGAGTTCGTCATCCCAGAGGGGCAGCTCGACATCCTTCGGCAGATTCTCGTAGTACTTCTGCAGCGGGGCCATTTCAAGACTGGGCATGCCGGGATAGTTCTTCAGCCGTTCATAGTACTCAAGCATTTCGTCGGTCGGACCCCCGCCGCCGTCACCGTATCCAAAAGTTGTGACGGTCTTGTTGTGAACCTGCTTGTTCTGGAAGTTATCCCATGTTCCAAGAATCGCTTCGGGGTTGATCATTCCGTTGTAGCCCCCTTGAGGGTTATCGAAGAAATGACAGACAATCTCGCTTCCGTCCAGACCTCTCCATCGGAAGAGGTCAAGGGGAAAGCGGTTCTTCTCATTCCATTTCAGTTTAGTCGTGGAGAAGTACTTTATTCCCGCCTCTTTCATGATCTGGGGAAGTATCCAGGAGAAACCGAAGACATCGGGCAGCCACGCGACCGACGACCTGACACCAAACTCCTCTTCAAAGAACCGCTGGCCGTAGAGGAACTGCCTCGCGAGTGATTCTGCGCTGGCAATGTTGCAATCGCTTTCTACCCACATTCCGCCTATCGCTTCCCAGCTTCCCCGCACAATACTATCCCTGACTCTCTCGTAGAGGTCTGGATCGTTCTCTTTGAGATCCTTGTACATCTGTGCCGAAGACTGGATATACACGAACTCGGGATATTTCTCCATAAGCCTCAGAGCATTGGCAAAGGTTCTTCTGATCTTTCTTTTCGTTTCGTCGATCGGCCATAGCCACGCATAATCAATATGCGCCTGCCCGGCAACCTGAACAGAGCCTGTGGGTCCGTGCTCCTCTGTAAGCTTCACTATTGAATCTTTCAGATTGTCGCGCGCGCTGATTACCGTAACTTTGTACACTTCGGGCAATTCGTTGCCGCTCGACTTCCCGAAATTTGGGGAGTGCCAGAGATGATTGACGCTTCCGTATTGCTGCTGACCAAAAAGGGTGGGATTGTCGGGAGCGGTCTTGAAGTACTGATCCGTCGATCTCGGCAGTTCAATTGCCGAGAGGCAAGCGCTGATGATGTTCAATAGTTTCTCTGCTAGAAGGTCATCCATTGTCGCTTCAAGGACATCTATTGCCACCATGAAATCGAGATAGGTCCCCGAAACCGATTCATCTACAACGAGCAGTTCCGCAGCTTCAAAGACGGGTCCGGGCAGATGGGTTCCGAAGAGCCCCTTAGGGACGGTCTGAATATCCAGAATATGACGCCTTCCGTCTGCAAGTCTCGTGACATCCAGAAGTTGATGATAGACGTTTATCTCGCCATAAGAACGACCATCTACCATTACAAGACTCTCGCCTCCCGGGACGACTCTCAAAAAGAGTCTTTCACCGTCTCCGAGCTTTCCTCTCTCGAGACTCGATCTGAACCAGACGGGAAAGTTCTCTTCATCCCAGCAGTAACCGGCAGATATCTCTTCCCATCCTTCTTCAGGCGGAGTTTCCGAGCGCGATCCGCTGAATTGCCAGTCATCGATCCTTTCCCTTTCTCTCACAGTATAGGGAAAGAGCTCAGACAGTTCCTTTTTGAGCCTTACGCACGACTCATATCTAGAATGATACACAATATCTCCTCCAATATCCCGGAAAGTCGTTTCTCATGAGCGGTCTGCCAAAAACCACTCAAAGAGCGGATCTAATTGCGCTCTCAAGATCCTCGGAAAGGACTTCAATTTCCTCCAATCCTGCGTGAATCCGTATTAGGGAGACATTCTCACCGGGATCTCTGTGAGAAACCGCATAGGGAGAGACAAGGCTCTCATACCCGCCCCAGCTCACTGCCCTCCTGAAGAACTTGAGAGAGTTCACAAACTTCTTTATCCTGTCGATGTCTCTTGTTTTGAGTTTGAACGAAAAGAGGCCGGAACCTCCCCTCATCTGTTTTTTCGCAAGAGAGTACTGATCCGAAGATTCGAGCATTGGATACAGGACATATTCAACGGCTTCATTTTCCTGCATTCTTCTGCTGAGCTCCATCGCATTCTGGAAATGAACCGGCATACGGATGTGAAGAGTCCTGATTCCCCTCAGTATCAGCCAGGCGGCAAAGGGATCGGGGACGGCCCCGGTATTTAGAAACTCCTTTTCGAAGATTCTCTTGACATCTTCATTCGAACCGGCAACGACACCGCCTACTACATCGCTGTTTCCCCCAAGGTATTTTGAAGCCGAATGGACTACGAGATCAATACCGAAATCAATCGGATTCTGATAAATCGGAGTTGCCCATGTATTGTCGATTATCGTCTTGATTCCCCTCGATCTTCCCAGCGAGGACACTTCAGTAAGGTCCTGAAGTTTGAAAGTGAAAGTTGTCGGGCTTTCGAGATATATGATCTTTGTGTTAGGTCTGAGCGCCGCTTCAAGTTCATTCGCATCGCTTCCTTCCACAAAAGTGTGTTCTACACCGAATCTTGCCAGATACTTCGCCACGTACGTGGATGTCCAGCTGTAGCAATCCTTTATCGTCACTATATGATCGCCGCTCTGCACAAAAGCCGAAATACTGGAGACTATCGCTGCGACACCCGACGCGAAAAGCTTTGCTCTCTCCGCATGCTCAAGCGCAGCCAATTTCTTTTCAAGAATGTTTACAGTAGGATTGTTTCCCCTCGTGTACAGAAAGTGGTTCGTCTCATCCGAAAGGGCCGTTGAAAAGTCGTCAAAGTCCTTGAACGAAAAAATCGAAGTCTGGAATAATGGAGGATTGACCGCTCCGCTAGGTAAATCCTCTTCTCCAAGATGGTGCAAAATCTCTGTTATGTGCTTTTTCTGCATTCTCAAAATCCTCCAGTCTTTTTATCCTTTTATTGCGCCTTCGGTAAGCCCGGCAATTATGTATCTCTGGGCAAAGGCGAACACTATCATCGTCGGTAATAGAGAGAGAACAAGTCCCGCGCTCAAGACATCCCAGCTTATGCCTGCCTTTGAGATGAAGGAGTTCAGCGCAACGGGAACCGTCATCTTTTCGTCCGAGAAGATGAACATTGACGCCAGAAACAGCTCGTTCCAGATATTCACGAAGGCAAAACTGAAAATCGCCGCCAGTCCAGGTCTCGTAAGGGGAAATACAACTTTGAACATTGCCTGCAAAGTATTACAGCCGTCAATCACTGCGGCCTCCTCCAGAGAAACGGGGATCCTGTCAAAGAAGCTCTTTGACATGATAGTGCTGAACGCAATTACCATAGTCACATATAGAATGAACAACGTAGAAAGTCTATCGGTCATCCCGTAATTCGCGAGCATTACGAACAGCGGGGCCATAAGTATGAACGGCGGCACCATCTGCGTAAAATACATGGCAAGCAATGTCCCGTTCCTGAATTTTTTCGCCTGAATTCGAGAGAGAGCATACCCGCTGAACATAGATATAAGCATGGCCACGAAGGCCGATGCAAGAGCCAATATTGCGCTGTTTCGAAAGTACACCCCAAAGTTTGCGAAGCCAAATAGCTTGGCGTAACTCTCAAACGACAGCTTCTCAGGAAGATACTTCAGCGGAAAGGTGTAGATCTCTCTAGAACCCTTGAAGGATGTCACCACTACCCAGTAAAGAGGCAAGAGCGCAGCCAAAAGATACAACCCAAGAGCGAGGATCTTCAATATCTTGCCAATAACCTTCATGAGCGCCTTCATACGGTAACCTCCTTTCGGGAAGAGATGTTCAGGAACACAATCGCATACAGCAGCAGCATCGACATTATTATGAAGCCAATCGCCGCGCCCTGGCCGTAATCATAGAACTGGTAGATCCTGTTAATCATGTGAGTCGCCAATATTTGCGTCGAATTGGCCGGCCCTCCACCGGTCATACCATAGATTATCTCCGGAAAATTCATGATCCACATAGTTCTTAGAAGGACCGTACTGATAATGGTCGGCCTTATGTAAGGTATGGTTATTTTGAACAATTGCTTGAACCTGTTTGCTCCATCGATTCTGGAAGCTTCGTAAAGCTCATTAGGGACCGATTGAAGAGCTGCAAGCAGCATGATGGCGAAGTAGGGTATCCCATACCAGACGTTGGCGATTATCACTGACATCATCGCATACTTCGGATTAGAAAGGAAGCCAATAGGATTGCCTATTATCCCCAGCCTCACAAGAATGTCATTTACTATGCCGAACTGACCGTTGAACATCCACGCCCAGATAAGGCCGATAGCAAAACCCGACACGGCCCAAGGATAGAATACTAGGGCCGAATAGACCCCTCTTCCCTTGAAGGGCTTTCTCATCAGGAGGGCAAGACCAAAGCCGAGCCCGAATTGGAATACCAGAGAGAAGAAGACCCACACCAGCGTGTTGACAACTATTCTGAAGAAATCGAAATTGCGATCGTTTATTATTGCTTCGAAGTTGCCAAGTCCTATAAACCCTATCTTAGAGAGGTCGAACATATTGTAGCGTTGAAAGGCCATAACTCCGCCGCGAATTATGGGAGTGTATGTGAAAACAATCAGGAGGATGAAAGCTGGAATCATCATTATGAAAAACTTCCAGAAGCTCTTTCTCAAATCCAACACCTCTCAGTAGACCGGTCTGCATATTTCAGAAAAACGGCACGGCGTTGAAATCATTGAATCTCTTTCCGCCGTGCCGAATCGTTAATCAATCTCTTTCAGTTCTTGATCAGTCTGCCCAGTACTCAGCCCATTTGGCGGCAACGGCCTCGATCGTTGTGTCGCCGAGGAGCAGTGACTGCATATCCTGCTGATGAATCTCGGGCCAACCCGGCCACTTTTCGGAGTCAAGTGGGTAGGACGCGAAGACGTACTTTTCCGGATGACTCATCATGTAACTCCATGCCGTGTAGACGCCGGAACTGAAGTACGGATCATTCTCATATGTGGAAGAATGGATTGGAAGCGGGCCGTAACTCTTACTGTAGTATGCGTTAACCTCGGGGCTAGAGATATACTTAATGAATTCCCATGCCTCTTCCTTATGCTTCGAGTATGAAGGGATTCCAAGTCCACTGAATCCATAGTCCAGATAAGCTTTTCCCGAAGGACCTACTGGAACCGGGACCACCGTGTAATACTCTCTTCCAAGCATCTCATCCACCAGGGCAACCGTATCCGGGTCCTGAATAAGGAACGGAGTAATTCCCGACACAAAGGCATTGACCTGTTCGTTGAATCCCCAGTTGATTCCGTCAGCGGGGACTCCACCTTCGAAGAGTCTAACATACATCTTAAGTCCCTCAAGCGCCCTCGGGTCATCGAAGTAGACATCTCCGGACTGAGTCTTATAGATATTGGCTGCATCGATGTCGCTCAAGAATGATGTGGCGATCAGATCAGAGAATTTGAACTCCCAGGACTTTCCCCTGAATCCGAATCCGAACTGATTCTTGTCCGGATCTGTGATCTCGATACAGAGTTCAACTAACTCGCTCATCGTCTTTGGAATGTAGTTGACACCTAATTCTTCGAGGACGTCCGTTCTCACGAAGAGTCCCTTGATGAAGAAGAACTGCGGCACGATGAATGCAGTGTCATCTACGGTTCTTGCGGCCTGGTTCGCGACGAAAGTGAGAGTGTCATTGTGCTCCCAGCCAGCGAGATAGCTCTCGAGGTTCTCTAGCTTTCCGTTGTTCACAAACTGCTTCACTGTGTAGTCTCTGACTTCGATGATGTCAAGAGCCTGATTAGTGTTGAGCATGAGCGTTGCCCTCTGATCGGCCTGCTCATAAGGCGGAGATATGAGATTTATCTTGATATCCGGGTTCTTGGCCTCGAAATCTGCGATGATCTCCTTGATTACCTGTGTCCTCGCAGGACTAGTAAGAACCTCGATGAAATTGAGCGTGACTACACCGAATGAAAAGACTCCGATCAACATTACCAATAGCAGCGAAATAAAAACTCTCTTTTTCATTTGCATGCCCCCTTTTGTAGTTTTGTGGTGCTAATCTGTTAGTGCCTTGCTCATCAAGTAACTGAATATCGCATAACTCGCGGCTCCGGTCGAGAATGCTTCAAATTGGTCATTGTTGCCCTCCAAAAGCCGAACTTGATCTCCCGAAAAGAGGTTGGATTCGAAAGAGCTTTTCAAAACTTCGAAGAAGATCTCTCCGAAATCCAGAAGCTTTCCATTGACTACCACGGCTTCCGGGCCGAAAATGTTGGAAACAAGCGCCGCAATGCGACCCAGCTCATCGCCGACTCTTCCGATTACAGAGGCCATTCTTCGACCTAAGGCAGATCCTTTGCGGAGAAACTCATCGATACTTTCGAGATTCTCTCCAAGCTCGGAGTTCAGAGCTGATACAATTGTATCCAGACTTAAGCTGCTGTTATCCATCGGCTCATCACAAAAGCTCTTAAGAAGAGCGTAGCTGATCTCTCCAGAATAGCCGAAACTCCCGCTGTAAATCTCATCTTTCAGGATTATTCCGGCGCCAATTCCTTCGTCGAAATACAGACTTATAAAGGAACTGATGCCTCTGCACTTTCCGAAACATTTCATGCCAAAGGCCGCGCCATCACCATCATTAACGAGAAAGACGGGAAGGCCAAACCTCTTCTCAGTAATCTCACCTATCGCAAAATCCCGCCAGTCATTAAGGCCAAATGGAGAGTAGATTACCCCACTCTTCTTATCCAGTGGGGAGGGAGCTCCAATTCCAATAGCATCTACCCTAGTTTCATTCCTGTAAGACTTATTGATCAGTCTTTGAACAACATCGAAGAGATTGGCCGTGGCATCGGCCCTGGTCTTGTTAGAGACTGACTTAACACATGAAGCGAGAAGCTTGCCGCTGGCTGACATGGCCACACCTGTCGTACTGCCTCTTGCGAGGTTCACTCCGATAACCGTTGCAGCATCACTGCGTATCCTTACAGGAATCGGCGCCTTGCCGACAAGACCCGTCTTCTCTCCCGAAAGCTCTTCAGCTATCCCGAGATCTATCAGCGACGCAACAATCGAGGAAATTGTGGTCTTTGTTAGCTCTGTCTGCCTCGCGAGCTCGACCCTTGGTGTGTCGGGCTTTGCGAGGAGTAGCTGGATTACTCTTCCTATGTTTTTCCCCTTAAGGTCGCTGGGCTTGGATATCACTCTCTCACCTCAAACAACTGAAGAAACCTATTTCGTAATAGTCTCTTACTAAATATTATATACAATTGACCCATCAAAAAAAAGGAAAATCAAGTCACATTATATCCATCTAAAGCCGGTGAAATCCGCTGAGGAGCGTTTAATATCCAGTTTTGCTTAACGCCCGCTCTAGAGATCTCATCATAGCCTATTAGTCAGGGAGTTAAATGCCAATCATGTACTGGTGCTTGTACGAATGCTGTGGTTAGCCCCTGAAAATCATGATCTTTATCCTACCTTGAGGAACTAATCATTACCCAAAAGTCAGGGAACTAAACAGAAATCATATCATGCTCCTTCTCCCTTGGCAGTACATGCCGTATTTGGCTCCTGATGATCCTGATCTTAAATCCTCCCTTGAGGGAGGAGGGCCACGAAGTGGCGGAGGGTGTCTCTGAAGGAACGAATGCAAGATCGAGAGAGCGAGAAGACACTCTAAGTCTGAGATGAAGCTGCGCTTCGAGAAGAACCATATTCGAGAGTATCAAGAGTGGGGATTTAAGCTGAACAAAGAAGCGCATAGAATCAGGTCTGCTTGATAGTGATGACCGTGTCTGGAAATGATGATTGATCTCCAGAGAATGTGTTGTGGATAATAATGAGCTCGAGGTTTCGGACAGGCAGTAGCAGC
>DSBT01000200.1 GCA_011045915.1 Mesotoga infera | reverse complement strand
TTCTATTCCGTCAACGGCTTTTAATGCCTTTTCAATTCTCATTCTACAGTGATTGCAGCTCATTCCTTCGATTTCCAGTTTCATTTTCTCCCTCCCATTTAGATTTTCACTCTCTTCAATCGCAGTGCATTAGTGACTACACTTACGCTGGAAAAGGCCATCGCAGCACCGGCGATCATCGGGTTAAGTTTTATGCCCGCTATACCATAAAGAAGCCCCGCTGCCACCGGAATACCAACCACGTTGTAGAAGAAGGCCCAGAAGAGGTTTTGCTTTATATTCCTCATGGTTGCTCTTGACAATTTGATTGCCTTGGGGATGTTCTTCAAATTGTCGCTCATTAGGACAACATCCGCTGCCTCCATAGCAATGTCGGTTCCCGAGCCCACTGCAATGCCAATATCTGCTTCCGCAAGGGCAGGTGAATCATTGATGCCGTCGCCAACCATCATAACGGTCATGCCTTCCTCTTTAAGAACAGAGACTTTCTTTGCCTTGTCTTCGGGCATTACTTCGGCAATCACATTTTCAATACCTACCTGTTTTGCGATCGCCTGAGCCGTCCCAACGGTATCTCCAGTTATCATATAGGTAGCGATTCCCATATTCTTCAGCAGCGAGATGGCTTCTGAAGATTCTTCCTTCACGACATCAGCAATTCCTAGTACTGCAGCGATCTTTCTATCGATAGAGACGACAACAGGTGCCTTTCCCTGACTGGATACCTTGTCCACAAGATGCATCTCTTCTACAGCGAGATCTATGAAACGATAATTCCCAATTACTATTTCTCTTCCATTGACTTCTGCGACAATACCCCTCCCTGAATAGGTCTCAAATGAAGAGACTTCAAGCAGAGGACTGCTGTGGGCGCTGGTAATAGCCAAATCCAGAGGGTGAGAGCTCCTTGCTGCAACACTTGCAGATAGCTGTATAACTTCGTCTCGTTCAAACGACCCGAGCATCTGAATATCTACGAGCTCGGGTCTGCCTTTTGTTATCGTTCCTGTCTTGTCGAATACTATCGCTCCGACCTTGTGTGTTACTTCCAGGGACTCTCCGTTACGGAAAAGGATTCCCATTTCGGCGCCTCTCCCTGTACCCACCATTATTGCGGTCGGCGTGGCAAGTCCGAGCGCGCATGGACACGCAATAACAAGGACTGCTATCATCATAGACATTGAGAACACAAATCCGTAGCCCAAAAGCATCCATGTGGCAAAAGTAACTGCTGAGATGATAAGTACGAATGGCACGAAGTAACCGCTCACAATATCTGCCATCCTTGCTATTGGGGCCTTAGAAGATTGGGCGTCTTCCACTAACTTGATTATTCTAGATAAAACGGTATCACTCCCGACCACCATTGCCTTCATCTCAAACGTTACACTGATGTTCGTTGTTCCTCCTATTACCTTTGAGGTTTCCTCGATGTCAACTGGAATCGATTCACCGGTGATTAAAGATTTATCGACTGAACTTGTTCCCTTTGTTACAGTTCCATCTACTGGAATTCTCATTCCCGGCTTGACCAGCAATATATCTTCAACCTCTATTTCGTCAACTGCGACTTCTTCAAATGCATCGCCTTTCTTTACGAGAGCAGTCTCCGGAGAAAGATTCATAAGTCTCGTGATAGCATCGGAAGTCCTTCCCCTTGAGAGATTCTCGAGATACTTACCAAGAGAGATTAGGGCTATGATTACTCCTGCCGATTCGAAGTAGAGGTCGCCCACATAATTGTGATTGCCCAGAGCTATCTGAACCGTTGCAAAGACGCCATATGCAAAAGCGGCGCCAGTGCCGAGGCCCACAAGAGTGTCCATGTTCGGAGTGCCTTTGAAGAGATTCGGGATTCCTCTCAGATAGAAGTCTCTTCCCGCAATGATTATTGGAATCGCCAATGCCATCTGAATCAAGGCGAAATTGATTGGGTTTAGATGGGGATCGATAATTCCCGGCAGATTCAGTCCTACCATATGACCCATAGCGATTATCAACAAAGGCAAAGCAAAGATTGCAGAGAAGATTAACTTCCTTCTGTATGACTTTATCATAGCTTCACTATTCAAGCGACTTCTTGCAAGGTTTTCCGTCACCAGACTTCCGGCCTTATATCCTGCCTTCTCGATGACTCTTTTCACTTCGCCGATTCTTAGCAAATGAGGTTCGTATTCGAAGGAAGCGGTATCCGAAGAGAGACTTACGTTCACTCTCTTGACACCATCTAGTCCACCTATCGCCTTCTCGACAGCCGCAACACAGGCAGAACACGTCATTCCGTCGATCTCTATTACGGCTTTCCTTGTCGTCTGCGTGTTCTTAAGGTTATAGCCGGCACTCCTTATTTCTTCGAATAATTTACCTCTATCGATCTCGTGAGATACTTCGAATGTCAGCCGTTCATTTGAGAGATTCACGACGGGATTATTGATGCCTTCAACTCTTGAAGCTGCCTTTTCAACTGCTCTAACGCATGCCGCACGGGTCATGCCTTCAACGAAATATTCTTCTTTCACATGATTCTTCTCAAAACTCATCTTATTGCTCCTCGGACAGTGCCCTTTTTAGTTCCTCGTACTGCTCGATAGAGATCTCCCCATTAGCCAATCTTTCTCTGAGAACTCTCATTTCTTTATCATATGAGGAGGAGAAAGTCATTCGGCTCTTCAAGATGTCGGGTTTAAGAAAGAATACTATCGCAAAGATTACTATTAGGAATCCAAAGAACATCATCGTATCACCTCTTCTATCTGGACCTCTCCCTCTGGGGGGGAGGTTATTTCAATAATACTATAAATTCTATCGGATTTCAACACAATACTAGAAGAATTTCATCGAGCAGTATTAGTGAAAGGTTCATTAGCAGAACCAATAGTGAAGAGAGAATGAATAAATTAGATTCTACTCGGCGGATCCGATTGCCGATCTGTCCTTATCATGTCACCATATTACTGAGTTAACGGATTCCATTTTCTAGAGTTTCGACCAGTTTCCTGCAGAAGTCAGGGATGTCCTTCACCACTCTTCCCCAAACCAGATTGCCATCAACTAATGCTGGCTCGTCTACCCAGACTGCACCCGCATTTACTAGGTCGTCT
>DSBT01000199.1 GCA_011045915.1 Mesotoga infera | reverse complement strand
TCTGAAGATAGTCCGGTACATTCTTGTAGATGAGATCGAAGAGTTTTCTTATGAAGACCGCTCCGGCAAAGAGAACATATAGGTAGACAATTGTTATCAAGAGAATTCTTTGAACCGGAAGCGAGGATAGGTTTAGCCCCGTATGTATGGAGAACCACTCAATGAAGCTCGAGAAGCTCCTT
Organism: Mesotoga infera; assembly: GCA_011045915.1. Taxonomy (NCBI): domain Bacteria; kingdom Thermotogati; phylum Thermotogota; class Thermotogae; order Kosmotogales; family Kosmotogaceae; genus Mesotoga; species Mesotoga infera. Next base: position 2,670 of record DSBT01000199.1, on the reverse strand, counting down.
GAAACGGTGAAGCTGGAAATCGGCAAGAGGAAAGAAATGAGCACCAGATGCAGGAATTGGTCAACAATTAGCATAATAAACTTCGTTGCTGGACCTCGCTTTCTCTCGATCTGAGCTTTGAACACATCTATCAGTATATGAAAGAGGGAAAGCACAAGGCAGTACATAAGCACATCGGTCAGCTTGAAGGGAAGCATAAGAACCAGAAGAGTCACAAACACAACGCACCAGTGTTTCAAAAATCCCTTCATCTGAACATTATTCTTTTCGTTCACCATCTTGTCTGTCTGAAACAAGAAATCGGCAAGTACATGCGCCAGAACCGAAAGCGCTAGAGGTATCACTAATCCTGTCATATCGGCCTCCGTCAAAATTACATTAGATGCGCTTTTGTCTTCGAATTTACTCATTATTAGGTCAAAGGGCCTTATTTCACTTAAATAAGGTTCAAAAGCATTATTTCATAAATATAAGGCAGAACTATCTAATTACCGAGCGTCAAATCGATCAACTTCGACAACCCCATTTCGGCAGTCCTTACCACACTCCAGCTTGCCTTTTCACAGTGTTCCTGCACGGTCGGAGCTGTCACTCCCAGAGCTTTAGCCGCCTTATCGTAGGTCCCCTCGGTCTCATACACATGAACGGCTTCCCACTGCTTTTCAGTCCAATTCCTCTCAACAGTTTCAAGCAAAGATAAAGAGGTGTTCATGGCAATTGACAGTACCTCGTTGTCATGAACGAAGAAAGTGTTGGAGATCTTGCTCTGTTTCGCACTATCAAGCGCCGTTCTCGCATCGAAGAAGACCCCGCCGCTCAAATCCCAAGAAGATACCGCCTTCTCCAGCTCTCTCTTGTCAATTTCACCAATGCTTAGCCCAATTCTTAGCCTGAAGGGTCGCACAATGTATCTCAACCTGCGCACAAGCATCGGTAGAGTCCCCAGCTCAGACAATACACCCTGAATCTCATCTCCTCTAGATATGGCGAATGGCTTTGCGAGATACTCTGAGCCAAAACCATCAATCGAATTCCGAATACTCTCCACCGGAATCTCCTGCTTCCTTGATTGGATGATATCGGCGGTAATTATCGCATAAAGACCCATACAGCTCACACTCCGTAAACAGCAGAGGCGCTTCAAGATGATTGTAGCACAGATCCTGGTGAGACCATAAAGTGACGACAAGCAGAACGCCACTCTAATCTCTATGAGATTCAGAATTATCGACGTAGAAATAGACGCGTAATTTTCGACAGAAGGATCGGCTCTTCAGAAGTCTTTGAAGGCTTTTCACTCAATACGAAAGCTGGCGACGGGTTTCTCTCGAATTCCCGTTGAAAACGTGAGAACTCCCGAAAGGCTTCATGTTAGGCAGATAAAAGGAGTACTGCCCGACTGTGAATACAACGGCTAACAGTCCTCTAGTTAACTGCTTCAAACAGCCAGAGATCTTTCTCTCCCTTATCTGCATCGCCCTCTTGATAGGACATGGAATACCCGGCAAATATGATCCTGTTCCCTTCAAGATAAGCTGAATTGACGACATCATCCCTGGACCCACCGAAAGATAGAGTATCTATTATCCCTCCTAGAGAATCCAGTTTGATGATCCAAGCATCATTCATGCCGGAACTTTCTTCAACATCGATGTCGTTAGAAGTTGTCTGCCCAGCGACAATTAAGTTCCCATCATCTGTAAGAACTATGCAGCGCGCAACGTCTGTGAAACTCCCGCCGTAATTCTTGCTCCACAGCTCATTACCTTCATCATCGACCGAAATGACCCAGAAGTCCTTTCCACCAAGTCCATTCGAAAAGAGTGATACCCCGGCATCCTGTGAACCGATGGCTATGGCACCGCCATCACTCTCTGTGACTATATCGAAGCCATCCTCAAACCACTGACCTCCGAACTGATCAAACCATTCGACTTCCCCAGCGGCCGAGATCTTCAAGATCGACATCTGGTTGTCCACGTAGTTGCAGCTTATTCCACAGTCTCTGTACGCAAAATAGCCGACTGCATAGACTGACCCATCCTCTCCCAGGTAAAGCCTCTGCGCGCAATCTTCAGATCTGTAGGCGCCAACTACCCATTGAGACACCATATTGCCTTCACAATCCAGTTCTACTATCCAGAAGTCTTCTCCCCAATCATAGCCAGAGACATCTCCGTCAGCAGATCTTGTGTATCCTGCAACCAGAATATTGCCTGAAGGTTTCTCAAGTACATCGTATGCATGATCCTGCCCGCTGCCTCCAAGTGTTCTCTCCCAGATGAGTTCACCTTCTGTCGAAAGCCTGATTACCCAGAAATCACCAATACCGTTGTTATTGGTCACATCACCGTCTGCAGATTCCGTCAGACCTGCCAGCAAGAATCCCCCGTCAGCAGTTAGGGCTATTGCCTCAGCAATATCTCTCTTGCTTCCACCAAAGGTTTTCCACCACTGAACTTCCAGGTCGCTGTCAAGTTTCATAATAAGGAAGTCTTCCTGACCGTGTGTAGTAACAATCCCTCCAGAAGAAGAGTCTGTGTACCCTGAAATCGCAACGCTTCCATCTACGAGAATCTTAACGTCGCTTGCCTCGTCGTTGCCGCTTCCTCCAAGAGCTAGAGACTTCACTACATTTAGCCTTGCCCCCAGAAAAACCGTAATAAAGAT
>DSBT01000198.1 GCA_011045915.1 Mesotoga infera | reverse complement strand
GAAGCTACTGGAAATCCCGGAGGGCTTGCCCAAGCCCTGTCGATTGTCAGGCCAAAGGGCAAGATAGTTCTGAAAAGCACCTATGAGGGATTCCCTTCCGTAGATATGACGAGAATTGTGGTAAGAGAGATAGAACTTATCGGCTCTCGATGCGGGCCATTTGATAAGGCAATTTCATTGCTTGAAAAAGGATTGGTCGATCCTACACCGCTGATAGCAGAGACATTTCATATCAGCAGTGCATACGAAGCCTTCGAAGCGGCCAAGAAGTCGCTGAAGGTAATTTTGAGGATGGAATGATTTTGAGCAGCCCTTACAAAATGTACTTCTTCGATCTTGATCATACGATTCTTGACTTTGAAAAAAGCGAAGTCGAATCTCTTCTGGAACTCTTCAGATTGAGAGATATCGATCTTTCCGATGAGCAGATAGACTCATACAAAGAAATAAACAAAAAGTGGTGGGGCTTTCTGGAGCAGGGACAGAAGACGAAGGAAGAAGTCGTTGTTGGCCGATTCGAAGAGTACTGTGACTATATCCGTGCTACATTCGATCCCGAAGAACTGAACGATGAATATCTTACCAGGCTTTCTGGAAAAGCCTACTTCCTCCCAGGTGCGAAAGAGTTTCTGACAAACATGAGGCGTCAAGGAAAACGAATGGCAATAATCACAAATGGCGTGTACCGTGTTCAGCACAAGAGATTTCTTACAGCCGGCTTACACGAATTCTTTGAGTTTTCGCTTTCCTCAGAAGAGGCCGGTGCAGCAAAGCCCGACGCCGAGATATTCATCGAAGCCATGAGAATGGCGCGAGTCAGGAGTCACGAGGTCGTCTACATTGGAGACAGCCTGGAATCAGACTACGAAGGCTCGCTAAATGCAGGTATCGATTTCATATGGTTTGGACCCCATGCCAGAAGGAACAAGGGTCCGGTAAACATTGCTAAGAACTACGATGAGCTGTTGAAATTGCTTGTCTAGATTGCCTGGTCACAGGCAAGATGTCGCCCGTCGCCGCCAACGATTTACCGTCCATAGATAAGTTTCAAGTTGCATGTTCCAAGTTGCAGTCTTAGTGGAAGCCAGTAACCTCTGGTGGCCTGCGTTAGCAGACTGGCTCCTTAAGATCCAATGTGCGCTTAAAAACAAGGACCCGCCCATCGCTGTAAGAGTCGCTGTACGCAAGAAGTTCCGCTGTACGCTAAAGGGCGGTGAACCCGCTGAGCGCTGTTTCAAAGACACCGCTGAGAAGAATAAATGTGCATAATGTCAAAGATCCAAAGCAAAGAACTGCAGAAATACGCTGTTCGTTTTTCTCAACAGTTCGGTGCTGCCGTAATCATGGGTGTGAGTACATGAGCTTTCTTAAGAACAACTCGACGTTTGCAAACTCAGCATGACCTTCGCTCATGATGTCTTTCAGACTGTCTCATCATTCCCTTAATATGAGCAATTTGGTCTTTCTTCCCAATTGAGGAGAGCCATAATATCCGTTCCCTCAAACATTACTGAAGGCTCACAAAGACAGCGCAAAAAGGAATGTACACAGTTCCACTTTCTCTCCAAGGCTCTCTCAAAGAGGTCATAACACAGCTTGAATTGTCAAAGATGCAAGGTTACATAGACTAGGAGACT
>DSBT01000197.1 GCA_011045915.1 Mesotoga infera | reverse complement strand
CTTCAAATACATCCACTATCTTCCTTCCAAGGCGTAGCTTCTTGCAGCAGTACGCAATCTGCTCTTTCATGATTGACTACTCCTTCCCAGGAATAGATCATAGTCAAGTGCTTTGTTCTTAAGCTGAAGTTCCCGAACTGAGCAAGCAAGAAATAGCTATCTGAAAGGATTTCAGAGAAATGAAGTGGTTATTTCTGTCTACGTTTTCTGAGTTGTTTCAATCCGACGAGTTCAAGCGCTTTCCTCTGTACCTCGTTAGGAGTTGTTATTATCGTGAATGAAAGCATCTCCGGTACCGCAGGTACCCTGGCATCGTTACAGATAATCGTACTCATTTCAGATAGAAGAGTCTGAAAGCTGTGTACCGGTGTCCCGTCACTCAGCTTCTTCTTCCTCGTCTTCTCAAGTGCGCTTTTGGATCTAATAGCCTGTAGTACATGTTCTCTATCGGTATATTCGTCAGTGAAGATCAGGCTCTTCCATAACTCCCTCAAATGCCATTCAACATAATACGCTAGCATGCAGAGAAATATGTGAGCCCTCACTCTCTTCTCAAGCCAGTGGTGTATTGGCCGTATCTTCAGATCCACTCCCTTTAGCGTCCTGAATGCCCTCTCAACTCTGGATAGACTCTTGTAGCTGTACACCACTTCTTCTGCAGTCAACTTCTCTTTCTCTACACTGGTTCGGATTATATAAAATCCATCAAGAGAAGCTTCAAAGGCTATACTTTCTTCATTTCTCCTGTAATCGAACTTCCCATCCTCTATCTTGAAAATGAAATGCTTGGCCATCTTGTACCTGTTCTCTATCCTTCCCAGTGCCTGCCCTATCTTCCCCGCCTCTCTCAACCTTCCTGAAGCGATCCTTCTCAAGAGTTTGTTCAGGTTTTCTTCAGTCGCCCTGAGTAAGTCTTCTCTCGTTCTCCTTCTCTCTTCTGCAAGAAAGGGATTCCTGCAGACTATTAACCTCTCCCCAGGATAATCGGGTGAGTCTATCTCAAGAAGGTCTCTCTCGTCAAATAAGCTCAGCTGTAAATACCCATTTTCAAAGAGACTCTTAATTGTAGGCCCTCTAAAGGCACTAATCCAGTCAACTCCACCGAGAGCCTTCAATCTGTCTATCTGCCCCTGCGTTAACATCCCTCTGTCTCCGACCACGACGAACCTTTCTACTTTGAACTCTTCCTTTACCTTGTCTACCTGTTCCCCTATCGTTTTAGTGTCACTCGTACATCCCGGATATACCTGTATGGATATTGGTATACCTTTAGAATCCGTCATGAGTCCATAGACTATCTGTTTCTTTCCCTTCTTCTTGTCTCTGTTATAACCATAACTCGCAAGCTCACAATGACTCCCTTCATAGTAACTCGAAGAGACATCGTACAGAACAAGACTTCCTTCTCTTAAGTGTCTCTGCGCAAGTTTCCTTTCTATCGTCTCTTGCCTCTGGAGCAACCAGTCCAGAGCAGTATATAACTCATCTTCGTCCGCATCTTCCACTGAGAACTCTTCGGGAATAGTGGTATTATCCCACCAGCGTATTGTGGAAAGCTTCGTCTGAGGGTTTATTATCCTTGCAACTATCATCGCCTCTATTAGATCGCTTTCTCTACTCCTTCGAGAAGAAAGCAATTCGGAAATACCTAGATCCTCCATTACCTTACTTATAACCGCAACATTACCATGAGCTCTCGACCGAGTAATCTCAATTGCCTCTTCGGAAGGAAGAAAGACTCTCCCCTGGAGACTCTCTTTGACTAACTCTCTAGTAACTTCCGGCAATTCAGTAAGGTTGGCAATGGTTTGCTGTTTCACCTTACCATCTTCGCGATAGCTTCTTCTCAGAAGATAAGTGAAGTATTCTCTGTCCTTGTACTTACTCACAATCTTAGCTAAATAAAGGCCTTTAGGTTTGTTATTCATAACAGAATCATAGCACAAAGAAACGAGCGAAGTCAATTACGAATTGATCATTTACTGTCTACGCTTTCACAACATTATTGTGCCTTTTTTCTCTCTGGGAAAGAGTTTCATTAATTTCCTGTCGGGGAACTTCAGCTTAAATCGATATGCTCGCGTGTGTTCCGGATATGGATAGTTGGTCCCCAACAACAACTATTTTCGTTTATCATGGGAAGAATCATGAGCAATTCCACGAACCAAAAGAAGCTGTGGATAACAGACTGGACGATAACACACAGTCAGCAAGCTGCTTTTCGAGACAAAGACTATGATCTGAGCCGACTATTCGGAAAGGTAGGGCTGAATACTGACTGAGACAGCAGAACCATGGAGACTTATCACTGACGCTCTAGACTTGCATGTTGATCCATAGTTACGATTTTTCGGGACTTCAGGGTGGAAAAATCGTGATGGGAAAAGGTTGAAAGATCTGCGGCAATGCCTCGCTCATCCATTCGTTGAATTAGCGAACAAACGAGTTGTGCGAATCTTGAGCGAATCATTTATTTTCTTCCAACGACTTTGAGAGATGACTATGGCTAGATACACACTTGTTTTT
>DSBT01000196.1 GCA_011045915.1 Mesotoga infera | reverse complement strand
CGAGAGTCGTATCAGTTCTTGGGCCACCCGGTGGGAAGGAAATCTGACGGCCACACTCTTCAGCCCCGCAGTAACGGAGTCAGGTATTTCCTTGCTTTTTTCGAAGATCAACGTCACTGGCCCTGGCCAGACAAGATCCATTAGAGCCGAAAAACTTTCGACATCTTGTGATACGATTTGTTTCAACATTTCCATGGTAGAAATGTGAACTATCAGTGGATTGTCCTGGGGCCTGCCTTTTGCCTCAAAAATCTTCATGATGGCCGTCTCATCAAAGGTATTCGCGCCCAGTCCATAAACAGTCTCCGTAGGAAAAACGACAAGTTCGCCTTTCCTGATTAGTTCTGCAGCCTTCTTCAGAATTGCTTCATCGGGGTTCTCGGAATTCACCCGTAAATAGGCAGTATCCATTCTTCCTCCGTCGATTAAAGAAACCTTCTAATTACTCTCCAGAGCCAAAGGGCTCCCGTAATTATAACACTCACTATTAGTCCGGAAGTGATCGGGAGCCACAATTCGAAATTACTTAGGTTTATGTGAATGTCTCCAGGAAGTCTTCCAAAATTCAGACCGACTCTTCGCAGCAGAAATAGAACAAGCGCGACCGTTATACAGACAAGCCCAATTCTGATCAACAGTTTCTCAAGATACTCCAGAAGAATCACCTCTTTGCCTTCCAGATAGATTATAGACCCTTTTCCGGCTCGGCAAATTGAGCGTCCGTGAAGTCAATACCATCCCATAACACGAAAGATGTTGTAGTGCCTTCAAAAAGCCAGAAAGTGAAAATACGCCGCAGGCTATCACGGTAAACCTCACATGAGCGCTCTACGGAGGGGAGATGACCATAGGCTCTAGCAAACCAGACAACATGCATGGTTTCTGAAGTCAAGGCGATTCGACTCTAGAGCGGCAACCTGTTTGCGCAGTTCATTCCGATTCGTTCAATCTGAGCATGAAGTCGGCCGCATCGGTTCTTTCTTGCCATCCCTGCTTTGAGTAGAATCCTCGGCGATAAGACTCTCTCGACCTTATGTTTATCAGCCTTATCCTGCAGCAGCCTCTCTTTTTGGATTCATTTACCGCGCTTCTCAGGAGCTCTCCTCCGATGCCCTTTCCCCGCCAGGGTGTTTTCACAAACAACTCTCCAACATAACCTTCGGCGCCACCCATGAACAGATAAGGCATAAAATGCACGCTGGCGTATCCTGTCAACTCATCATTCTCTTCTGCTACGAGAATGAGGTGATCGTCTTTCTCCACACTCCACTGAACCATCTTTTCAATACTCTTCAAGTATGTTCCCTCTTCAAAACCCTTGTTCTTCATCCATCCGATATCGATGATGATATCCTTGAGACCAGCAACATCTCTTGGCTCAACTTCTCTTATCGTCAATTCGTTCACACTCCTTCATCATTGTTAGCTCAAGGCGATTATTGCATTGAACATTGATCAATAGCAATCACTTCATCCTCGGTCCCGAAAACAGCCTTCCTTAATGATAACCGGTCGCTGCCGAATAAAGACATCACTGACTCATCAGGCGAAAAAGCTCATTGGATAAAACTCCTGCTATGATTGTGCCTTTACATTGAAAGATGCGATTACATTCTCGCCAGCTTTTTTCTGAACCGAAGCTGGCCCGATCCCTTCAAGCAAATGATCCTCAGGCGGAAAAAGAGAACCGCTCATT
>DSBT01000195.1 GCA_011045915.1 Mesotoga infera | reverse complement strand
GATAGGATCAATAAAGACACTACCTCGAATAGCTGCAATACTCAATCACGATCACAATAGTCCCGATCTCCCGTCATCGAGATGAACTCTCGCAGCTCCAGAAAGGGAAAAGATGATATCTGGCTTATTCATCTCCTGATCTTGGAGGCTCACTGTATAAGTTGTTTAATCTTTGGAATCACGAATTTCTTCGAGGCTTCTTCCTGTCTTTACTGAATTGGGCTCGGTCGACGTTGGGTTTCTTCTTGCGTCGGCTTCTTCATCACTCATCTTAATCAGAAGCCACCGGGCATTCTCCGCCTTTCCCGTGCGGATGAGCGCATAGCCACCTTTAAGCTTCTCTCCTTCGAGCCAAATTGTGATATGACCATCTTCGATTTGTTTTGTGAGTGGGTTCGATTCAGGGTCTTCCTTCAGATTTCTGTAGCTTCCCCGGTCCCAAAGAAGGACCGTGCCTCCGCCGTACTCTCCTTCGGGGATATTTCCTTCGAAATCGCCGTACTCGAGTGGATGGTCTTCCGTGGGAACGGCCAGCCTTTTTTCAGAGGGGTCTGTTGACGGACCTTTGGGAACGGCCCATGACTTCAGAACTCCATCCACTTCGATTCGAAAGTCATAATGAAGAGTCGATGCAGCGTGTTTCTGAACAACAAATACCGGTCTGCCTTTAGCCCATTCAAGAGAGGCCTCTTTGCCGTCGGGCTCCGGCGTCTTGCTGAAGTCTCTCTTCATTTCGTACTTATTCAGTTTCCTGTCACTCTCGTCCACAGTCTACCTCCTGATCTCTTTGTCAGCCGGGGAGTTGAACAATCACTTCTCTCAAGAATATTCCTGTTTCATTTGAATTATATCAACCGACGGCCGAGAGCTTTCGGAAGCACAAGAGAACACAGCATGAAACTATCTCGAGGAAGATTTCTCATCAAGAAAATCAGGGAACAAGATCCTTGATTTTACCCTCGTCTTTCAGTTTTCGGGCTAGATAGATGAATGGAGTGTCTAGAACTGCAACGACCCACTTTAGAATGTAAGTGGACCAGAATATCTGCCACCACACATCGGCCGAAAAAACTCCTAAAAAGGCTATTGAAGTAAAAACCGCCGTATCGATCAGCTGCGATACCATAGTGCTTGCGTTATTTCTCAGCCAGATGTGCTTCCTGTCCGGAAACCTCTTCTTCCAGAAGTCATATGCCCAGACATCGTGTAACTGAGAACACCAGTAGGCTGCCAGACTTGCCAGTGCAATTCTCGGGAGAAGGCCGAATATTGCTGAGAGATGCTCCTGAGAGAAATCGGAGTGATGAGGCTCGAAGGCAAGAGCGATTTGCATTATCACGGTAGTCGCTATCAGAGAGAAAAAGCCGATGTAAACTGCTCTCTTGGCCTCCTTCTTTCCATGATTCTCAGAAAGAATATCCGTAGCCAAGAACGACGTCGCATAAACGATATTTCCCAAAGTCGCGGCCATCCAAAAAAGTGAAACCGTCTTTATTACCTGGACATTGGCAATTATCGCAGCTATGGCTACCCAGACGTACAGTCCTGTCTTTCCCCACAATTTGTAAGCAACTGTGATCAAACTGAAGTTCACTACAAGCATCAAAAACCACAATAGTTCGTTCATCTATACCTCCATTCCGAATCCTTCACAATCAGCATCAAGAGACCGGTAAATTTCTGTCATCGGAAGACCGGACATTGCATCCCCTCTCGCATTTTATCGCATAAAGACTTTCAAAACCACTCTCGAGTATTATAGATACTGTCTTACTTATAGAACAGGCAGCTGGGAGCGAAATCACATGGTTTTTACCTTAAACTGAAGAGATTGTTATTTTCTATGAAGTCGGTGAGATAGTCGAAAAAACCGCAAGAACGACAAAACATCTCCGGTTGCGACATCTGTAAAATACCAACGTGGTCGAATACAAGCTCAATCCTCGCCGAAAACTCAATGCAGATCGCTCTGTAGTGGAGATTCCAGCGTCAATTCGCGACTGCGCAGGTAGCAGCCTTCACAGGGACCACCACATACACGGTGCAGTCGAAGCATAGAGTGCTGCAAGTGCCGATGCGATAGCCCATATTGTTGGTCTCCCTTATTGATCCCTCCAGCATATGTCAGATACTGTCTATAAAACTGGCAGATAGACTTCGGGAAAGACCTAAAGAAGCTGACAAAAGCTCTGCCCAAGCAAAAGGGCTGATCTTCGATGACCACATCGCGGCGAAGAGGGTTCTCGCCCGCCTCTGAAACGCTCTTCTCCAAGTCTGATCTCTTTGTTTTGGCGCAGGAGATCAATCATAGTTCATATTTTCCGAAGATCTCGGTTCCTCGGCAATTCCCTCAATTTCGGGAAGCCTTTCGCGTGTCTCGCTAAGGACTTCGATTTCCCTGACTTTAGGAAGCAGCCTGCTTTCGAAGGAACCCACTCCATCATTGTAGGCACTGACGGCGTTCTTTAGATGGCCCTGCAGTCTGTTGTAATGAGCGAAGAAAACACCGAATCTATTATAGAGTTCTTTCGAGGCTTGAACAAGCCTT